>DASUEE010000122.1:0-6045 GCA_036275235.1 Acidimicrobiales bacterium
CCAGAACAGGACCAGCACCACGCCGGGCGTCGCCACGTCCGCCGGTCCCAGGAACACGGCGAGGAAGCCCGCCTCGCACAGCAGCGACTCCCAGCCGAAGGAGTACCAGAGCTGCCCCACGTTCACGATCGACAGGTACAGCGCCCAGAGCACGAACCACGACGCCATCACGACGGGGATCGGCGCACGGTCGAGGAGGCCGAGCAGCTGCACGGCGGCGAGCCCCGCCCCCACCCAGCAGCAGCCGACGAAGAAGCGGTCCGAGTGGCGCCAGTGGAAGATGCTGGGGGATCGGCGGAACGGCACGCGCGCCACGTAGGCGGCGATCGGCGTCAGGCCACGCGAGCCGAGGAGGCCGCGGAACTGGTTCCGGGCGGCCAGGAAGGCGATGAGGTACACGAGGCCCAGGCCGCGCTGCACCAGCAGGCGGGCAGCGGCGTCGGAGGTCTCCGGGAACCAGCTCATCGGTCTGCCGCGAGCATGCATCGGGCCGACGCCGACCTGCTCGGACCTGGGAGACTCGGTCGACCGCAACGCACCAGGGGGACCGCACGATGATGGACCTGACGATCGAGGTCGACAACGAGCCGGGGTCGCTCGCCCGGGTGGCGCAGGCCATCAGCGACGCCGGCGTGAACATCGCCGCGGCCACCTGCACCAGACCGGGCGACAAGGCCGAGATGCACATCCTCGTGCCCCACGCCGAGGCCGCCCGGCACGCCCTCGGCATCTCCAACCTCGCCGTGACCCGCGAGCGGGAGGTGGTCGTGGTGGAGGCACCCGATCAGCCGGGCGCGCTCGCCGACCTGGCGCGGAAGGTCGCCACCGCTGGCATCAACCTCGACCTGGTCTACGTCGCCACCAAGACCCGGGTGGTGTTCGGCGCCGAGGACATCGACGGTCTCAAGCGCGCCCTCGCCGTGGGCTGAGCAGGAGGCGCCCGGTCAGCTCTCCTCGGCGAGGAGGTCGCGCGGGCGCACGCCCAGCTCCGCCATGCACGACACGTAGCGGGAGTGCGCGGCGATCGCCTCGCCGCGCCGGCCGCTGCGCAGCAGCGCCCCCACGAGCAGCTCGTGGGCGCGCTCGTCGAAGTCGTCGTCGGCGAGCATCGCCACGGCGTGCTCGGCGACCTCGTCCCACCGCTCGTGCTGCGCGGCCTCGGACGCCAGGCGCCGGCGGGCGCCGGCGACGGCGGTGCCGTAGCGCCGGCGCGCCGCCACGGCCCAGTCCTCGTAGGGCTCGTCGGGCAGGACCGGTCCGGTGTGGGCAGCCACGGCAGTCGCGTCGTCGCCGCCGGCGATGGCACGGTCGAGCGCCACGAGGTCGAGGTCCACGGCGTCGAGGTCGAGGCGCACCACGTCGCGGTCGGCGACGAGCCCACCGCCGAGGACCCGACGGATGTTCGACAGGACCACCGAGAGGCGGGCGCCTCGCCGGGCGGCGTCGAGCTCGTCCGGCCACAGCAGGTCGGCCAGCTCCTCACGGGTGACCGGACCGCCGACCGCGACGGCGAGCCGCTTGCACACCGTGCGGGCCTGGCGCGATCCCCACGCGGCCGACGGCACCGCCCGACCGTCGACCGTCACGCGGAACCCGCCCAGCACGTCGACACGGATCTCCGGCTTCGACGGGTCGGCCACGGGGGACGAGACGGTCCCGCACACGAAGCGCTCGTACTCGTCGAGCCAGGGGTCGATGTCGCCGACGTGGGCGAAGTGGTCGACCCCGTCGAGCTCCACGAACCGCGCGTGCGGCAGGAGCGCGGCGGTCTCGCGTGCGAGGGTGACGGGGATCACGCCGTCGTCGCGGCGGTGGATGATCAAGGTGGGCACGGTGACCGCGCCGAGGAGCGGCCGGACGTCGATCGCCTCGGCCATCTCCAGCAGCTCCGCCACGGCGGCCGGGGTGGCCGACTGGCGCTCGTAGCGCGGCTCCCAGGTCCGGTACCCCGGATCGCTCGCCATGCTCGGTGCGAAGACGTCGAGGGTCACCGATCGATCCGTGCCCCAGCGCTCCTGGAAGAACCGGAAGCCGGCCCGCCGGGCCTCGCGCTCCTCGTCGGTCTCGTCGCCCACGATGCGGGCGGCCGAGGCGAACAGGGCCAGGGTCTCGACTCGCTCCGGGTAGGTGGCCGCGAGCGCGATCGCCACCGCGCCACCCTCGGAGATGCCGACCACGTGCGCCCGGGACAGGCCGGCGGCATCCATCACGGCGATCGCGTCCTCGACCCGCTGGTCGATGGTCGGCATCCGGTCGGTTCGGTCCGACGCGCCCGTGCCCCGCTTGTCGAAGTGCAGCACGCGGGCGAATCGACCCATGCGGGAGAAGAACGAGCAGAACTCCGGACGCTCCCAGGTCAGCTCGATGTTCTGCGCGAACGGGGGGATCACGAAGACGTCGACGTCGCCCGCCCCGAAGGTCTGGTGCGCGATCGCCGCGCCGTCGACGCGTGCGAAGGACACGGGGGACCGCACCACCTCCACCTGCCCATCTTCGCACCTGCGCCCCTTTGCGAACCCTTTGGACGGCGATCCACCGACCTCCGAAAGGGACGCCCCGGACGATGCGACCTCCGAACACGCCCCCGAGGAGGAGCCCATGTCCGTCACCACGCCGCCCGCCGTCCGGTACCGCAACCTGATCTTCGACAGCGCTCGCTGGCAGGAGATCGCGCTCCGCCCCGGCGACATCGTCATCAGCACGCCGCCCAAGTGCGGCACGACGTGGACGCAGATGCTCTGCGCGCTGCTCGTCTTCGACGGTCCGGACCTGCCGGCGCCGCTCGAGCAGCTGTCGCCCTGGGTGGACATGCTCAACCGCCCCGTCGGCGAGGTGCGTGAGCTGCTGGACGCGCAGGAGCACCGCCGCATCATCAAGACGCACACGCCCCTCGACGGGGTGCCGCTGCACCCCGAGGTCGACTACGTCGTGGTCGGTCGGGACCCGCGGGACGTCGCCATCTCGTGGGACCACCACGTGGCGAACCTCGACCTCGGCCGGTTCCTCGAGCTGCGGGCGGCGGTCGTCGACCCGGACGACGATCCCCTCCCGCCCCTGGCCCCGCCGCCGGCCGACCCGGCGGAGCGGTTCCGCGAGTTCCTGACGAGCGAAGACGACTCGGGGCCGACCCTGGCCCTCGTCCTGCACCACCTCGGCACCGCCTGGGAGCGGCGGCACCTGCCGAACGTCCACCTGGTGCACTACGGCGACCTCCGGCGCGACACGGCAGGTGAGCTGCTGCGCCTCGGGTGTGCGCTCGGCTTCGACCTCGCGCCCGAGCGAGCCGCCGAGCTGGCGGCGGAGGCCAGCCTCGAGCGGATGCGGGAGCGGGTCGAGGAGGTGGCCCCGAGCGCCTCGCAAGGCATCTGGCGGGACACGACCCGGTTCCTCCGCACCGGCGGGACGGGGGAGTGGCAGGTGTGGTCGACGCCCGAGCTCGACGAGTTCTACCGGCAGCGGGTCGAGGCCCTCTCCGCGCCCGATCTCGCCCGGTGGGTCCACGAGGGTGCCGGCGCGGTGGAGGCGGCCCGGTGATCCGCCTGGCGCCCGCGAAGATCGCGCCCGACACGTTCCCCGTCCACGACCACCAGGGCGCTCACCGGACGCTCCGGGGCGCCAGCTCGAGCACCTGCTGGTAGGTGGGACGGTTGGTGCTGCGGAAGTCGTCGGGGATCAGGCCGGGGATGAACGTCGTGCGGCGGCCTTCGGCCCGCCACGTCGTCGGGTCGTCACCCCGTTCGGCCGCGAGCTCGCCGACCCGACGGTCGACCGCGTCCCAGAGGGCGTCCCGGCAGGCGTCGAGGTCGCCCTCGCCGCAGTAGGACAGCTCGAAGGGACCCTCGACGTCGTCGCCCAGCAGCGTGCGCAGGTCCTTGTCGACGACGCTGGGCCCGCCGATGCCCCGCAGCTGCCCGTCGCCGTCGAGCACGGTGTCGAACACGTCGCCCAGCACGGGCTCGAGGACGGCCCGCTCCACCGCCGGCCACAGCTCCTGGAACAGGAGGGCGCCGGCGTCGTCGTACTCGCCGTCCTCGTCCCCGTCGAGCAGCGGCGCGTCGTCGGCCACCCACTCGTCGAGGATCTCGACCGCCGCCTCCGCCAGGGGCGACGGGGCGTCGCCGCCCTCGAGGACCTCCCGCACCACGGGCCAGACGCCGGAGAGCACCTGCTCGGTGGCGGCCCGGTTCATGACCGACACCACGTCGGCGAGGGTGACGTCCTCGGGCCACTGGTCGAAGTTCTCGACCCGGTGCACCGAGCCGTACAGCTCGGTGTCGCTGTGCATGAAGCCGGGGGCCGACTGGTTGTTCCAGTTCACCATCCGGTCGTCCGGGTGGCCGGCCGCGTGCGGGTGGTCCTCGGGGTCGAGGAAGCCCTGCCACTCGTACTCGCCGGTGCCCCAGGTGGGCAGGCGCCGGTCGAGGCCCTCGGCACGCACCGGCAGCCGCCCGGAGGCGAAGTACCCGATCTCCTCGCGGTTGACGTAGCCCCAGTTGAACGTGAACCCGAAGCGGCTCGCCGAGTCCCAGAAGTCCTCGGCGGTGGAGGCGTCACCCTCGGTCATCGACTTCAGCGCCGCGAGGTTGAGGCCGTCCCGACCGAAGGTCGAGCGCTGGCGGGTGAGGGCGACAGGCCGGCCGTCGACGGTGGCGGTGCCGACCACCGGCCCGTGGACCGACACCGGGTACCGGATCGGCTGGCCTCCGAGCGTGCCGGCCTCGAACTGCTCGAACGGGACGCACTCGCCCTCGAACCGGTAGGCACCCGAGGCGCGGGTCGGCTCCGAGCCGTCCGGCTCGCACAGCTCCTCGACGAAGACGTCGCGGACGTCGAGGCCCGCGGAGGTCAGGCTCCAGGCGTAGTCCGCCGTGCGCCCGATGAGCAGGTACATGGCGAGACCGGGGACGGCAACCCCCTGGGCCTCGATGCCCGGCCCGCTGAGGTGCACCTGCATCACGATCTCGGGGTAGTAGTAGCCGAGCTGCGGACCCATCACGGCCAGCGCCGTGCCGTCCGCCGAGCCCTCGGGGGCGACGGTGAGCCAGTTCGACGCCTGGCGGTCCGGCGGGTCGCCGGCGGCGTCGACCCGGTACGACGCCGGCTGCGCCTCGACCGCCGGCACCGCGCCCGCGACCGGCTCGCGGGGGTCGAGCGACGTGATCGAGCCCGGGTCGAGCACGACCGAGCCCACCACGTCGCCGCCCGTGAGCGTGCCGTACTCGAAGCGCTCCTCGACGGTGGTCGGTGCCTCGGGGTCGTCGGTCTGGAGGAGGTCCTCCCACGCCTTCCGGCCCCGGTCCTCGCCCAACCGCTCCTGGAGGGTCGCCAGCAGGTCGCTGTTGACCGCCTCGCCCCCGCCGCCGGCGCCGAAGATCGAGCCGATGAACGCGGTGGTGGCCACCACGTCCTCGACCGTGAACGGGTCCCGCTCCGTGCCGTCCGGGTTGGCCTCGTAGAAGGCGTTCAGTCCGTCGGCGTAGGCCTGCATGTCGGCGACGATCTCCTCGCCCTCGTCGCCGTAGGTCTCCACGAGCAGGTCGACCTGGTCGCGCACGAGCTGGTCCGCCGCTTCGCTGGGCTCGAACTGCTGGGCGCTGGTCACCAGGGAGAAGGCGTCGATCCCGGGCACGTCGGCAACGGCGGCGCGCGCGGGACCACGGCCGAAGTCGAGCAGGAGTCCCCGGTCCCGGGCGGTCACCCAGCCGGCGCCGAAGGCGAGGTCCTCGCGCGTCTCCCCCTCGATGTGCGCCACGCCGTACTCGTCGTACACGACGGTGACGCCGGGCCGGCCGACGTCGACGGTCGTCGTCTCGCCGACCGGCTCGAAGTCCATCGGCAGGAACAGCTCCTCGATGTCCGCGTCGCTGACGTCGCCACGCAACGGGGTCAGCCCGTCGTACAGCGCCAGCTGGTCGAGCGAATCGTCGTTGGTCGGCATCCCGCCGTAGTTCCCGGGCGGGAGGACGTAGTAGGCGCGGTCCTCGGCGTCGGTGGCGACCTCATCCGGACCGGCGGCGGTCGTGTCCGGGGTGGCGCCGTCGTCGG
>DASUEE010000123.1:0-5020 GCA_036275235.1 Acidimicrobiales bacterium
TCCGGCGAGGGCCGCGCCCTGCAGGCGGCCCGCAACGCGATCTCCTCGCCGCTGCTCGAGGCGTCCATCGAGGGCGCTCGCGGCATCCTGCTCACCATCTCCGGTGGCAGCGACCTCGGCCTGTTCGAGGTCAACGAGGCCGCCGAGGTCATCCACGGCGTCGCCCACCCCGAGGCCAACATCATCTTCGGCACCGTCGTCGACGACGACATGGGCGACGAGGTGCGGGTCACGGTCATCGCCGCCGGCTTCGATCGCTTCGACGGCGAGCCCGCCTCGTCGGCGCCGCGGCGCCAGCGCGACCCGCTCGGTGGTGCCGGCGAGCTCGACGCCGTCCTCGGCGGCGACGACGACCTCTTCGGCGACGACGGCGACGACGACTTCGACGTCCCGTCGTTCCTCAAGTAGCCGCGAAGGGCACGCCGGTGCGCCGGTCGGTGACCGTCTCGTTCTCGACGCGCACCGACGGCGACCTGCGCATCGGCGCCGACCCCCACGAGCTGGTCGAGCGGCGCGCCCGCCTGGCCCCGGGGGAGTGGACGTGGCTGCGCCAGGTCCACGGCGCCGAGGTCGTGGTGGTCGACCAGCCGGGTGCCCACGCCGGCGCCGAGGCCGACGCCGCGGTCACCGACGTGCCCGACGCCGTGCTCGCGGTCCACACCGCCGACTGCGTCCCGGTGCTCCTCGACGGCGGCACCGTGGTCGGTGCCGCCCACGCGGGGTGGCGAGGAGTCGTCGGCGGCGTGCTCGAGCAGACCGTCGAGGCGATGCGCGCCCTCGGCGCAGGCCGGGTCACCGCCCACGTCGGCCCCCACATCCGGGCCCGCTGCTACGAGTTCGGCGCCGACGAGCTCGACGAGGTCGCCGCCCGCTGCGGCGACGCCGTGCGGGCCAGGACCGCATGGGACACCACCGCCCTCGACCTGACCGCCGCCGTGCACGCCCTGCTCGAGCCCCTCGGCGTCGACGTGGTCGACCACGGCGGCTGCACGGCCTGCGAACCCCGCCGCTGCTTCTCCCACCGCGCCCGCGCCGACGAGGGCCGCGCCGCCGCCACCATCGTCCTGCGCGACGCGCCCCCCTCTGGAACTGGCAGCGGCTCCGTTGCACCGGAGGCGGGGGCGTGATCGACGCCGGCACCGTGGCCGCGGGCCTCGAGCGCGTGCGCGACCGCATCGCCGACGCCGGCGGCGACCCCGGCGCCGTGGCGGTCGTCGCCGTCACCAAGGGCTTCGGCGCCGAGGCCCCCCTCGCCGCGCTCGGCGCCGGCCTCGCCGACCTCGGTGAGAACTACGCCCAGGAGCTGCTCGAGAAGGCCGCTGCCGTCGACGACGCCGGTGCTCCCGCCCCCCGGTGGCACTTCATCGGCCGCCTGCAGTCGAACAAGGTGCGGCTCCTCGCCGACCGCATCGCCTGCTGGCAGAGCATCGATCGGCCGTCGCTCGTCGACGAGCTGGCCCGCCGTGCCCCCGGTGCCCGGCTGCTCGTCCAGGTCGACGCCGCGGGCGAGGAGGGCAAGGGCGGTGCCGCCCTCCAGGACGTGCCCGACCTCGTCGCCCGGGCGCGCGACGCCGGCCTGCAGGTGACCGGCCTCATGGCGGTCGGCGTGGCCGGCGACGAGGCCGCCACCGAGGGGGCCTTCGCCCGCACCGCCGCCCTGGCCGACCGCCTCGGGCTCCCCGAGCGATCGCTCGGCATGAGCGGCGACCTGGCGGCGGCGGTGCGGGCGGGCACGACGATGGTTCGGGTCGGCACCGCCCTCTTCGGGCCCCGGCCCGGCCCCGGCCATTCCCAGCGGGCGCGCCCGCCCGTGCGAGACTGATCCGAGCGACGAGGAGGAACCGATGTCTGCGTTCCGCAAGGCCATGGTCTGGTTGGGCCTGGCTCCGGACGAGGAGTACGACGACTACGGCTACGACCAGCCGTCGCGCCCGGCGCCGGTGCCGCCGCGCCAGCAGGGTGGCTGGGGCCCGGGCCAGGCCCCGGGGCGGCCCGGCATGGCTCCCCAGGCGGCCCCCGAGCCCGAAGACCCCACCGCCGCCTACGGCCGCGGGCAGGGCGCTCGTCCCACCGGTGCCGTGCGCCCGCTCCCGTCGCGCTCGCCGCAGCGCCAGCCCGAACCGGTCCGTCCGGAACCGCGCGAGGAGACCCCCACCGTGCGCCCCATGCGCCCCACGTCCGCGAAGCCCACCGTCGTCGCCCCGGAGTCCTTCGACTCGGCCAAGGACGTCGCCGACCGGTTCAAGGCCGGCCAGCCCGTCGTCATGGACCTCAGCGGCGCCGACCGCGATCTCGCCCGGCGCCTCATCGACTTCTCCTCGGGCATGTGCTACGCCCTCGGCGGCAACATGGAGCGGGTGACCCCCGGCGTGTACCTCATCACCCCGGTGGGGGTCGAGGTCTCCGGCGAGGAACGGCGCCGGCTGGCCGGCGGACGCTGAGCCACCGGTCCCATCGTGCTCTGCCTCATCGCGCAGCTGATCCAGCTGTACGTCATCGTCATCATCGCCGGGGCGCTGCTCTCCTGGTTCCCCTCCGAACCCGGCAGCGGCCTGCACCAGATCCGTCTCACGATCGCCCGCATCACCGACCCGGTGATGATGCCGGTGCGGCGCGCGGTCGGAGCCAGCTTCGGCGGCATCGACTTCTCGCCGATCATCGTGATCATCGGGTTGCAGCTGCTCGCCGGGATCCTGTGCTGAGGGGCTGATCCACCAGTCGGCCCCATGTGCGCCTTAGCATCGAGGGCATGGATCTGACGCCCGATCTGCTCCTCGAGGCCAAGTTCGCCCCCGCTCGCCGGGGCTACGACATGAACGAGGTCGACGACTTCCTCGAGCGCTGCGCCGAGGGCCTCGACGTGCTCCTCGCTCGCCTGCGGGCGGAGTTCGAGCGCGCCGAGCGGGCCGAGGCCGCCCTGGCCGAGGTGCGCTCCGGCGGGACGCCGATCGCCGCCGATGTCGCCGACGGGCCCCTCGAGCCGGTGCACGAGCCGACCCCGGAGCCCGAGACGGTGGCGCCCGTCGCCGCCCCGGTCGAGCCGGACCCGGCTCGCGTCGAGGAGCCGATGCGGATCCTGCTCGCCGCCGAGCGCACCGCCGAGGCCGCCGTCGCCGACGCCCGCGCCGAAGCCGAGCGCATCCGCAGCGAGGCCGAGTCCGTGGCGAGCACCACCCGCAGCGAGGCCGAGACGCTGCTCGCCCGTGCCCGCGCCGAGGCGGAGGCCGAGGCGCGCCGGGCCGGCGAGGAGGCCCGCCGCTCGATCGAGGCCGAGGTGCTCGCGCTTCGCGAGGACCGCGACGTCCTGTCGGCCGACGTCACCAACCTGCGCCGGTGGCTCGACGACCAGCGCGCCCGCCTGCGCAGCACGGCCGAGGAGCTGCAGCGCCTCGTCGACGACCCGGACGCGCTGCGGTCCGTGCCGGCACCGGAGATCGTCCCCGTCGAGGACCTGGTCACCGAGGCCGCCGCAGGGTCGGAGCAGGACGAGGTCGTCGACGCCCGCACCGGCGGCGACGTGCTCGGCGGGTTCGACGAGCCGCTCTTCGACGAGGGCGAGCCCACGCAGGCCGTCCCGCGCTTCGGCGACGACCTCGACGGACCCGGCTCGTTCTTCGACGACGAGCGCGCGTCGACGGGCTTCACCAGCTCCGACATCCGCTGACGACGCCGCCGCGGGCGGCGCCCTCCCGGCCCGTGCGGCGTGCCCGAACCGCCCGCTTCGTTCCGTTGCGCGGGTGTCTGCCTAACATGCACGACCGCGCTCCGGCATCCGGGAGGGAATGTTCAACGTGTTGGTCCTCGTGAGCTTCGGCCTCGTCCTGTTGGCGACGATCCTGCTGGTGGTCGGGCTCCTGACCGATGACGGGTTGAACCTGATCTACCTGTCGATCGCGTGCAGCTTCGTCGCCGCCGTGGTCCTGTACCTCGCGTTCCGGCGCGCCCGCCCGAAGTCCGCGGTGTCGTCGGAGCCGCCGGCGCCGTTGCTGCCCGACGGCGCCGACGCCGAGGACTTCGCCCCGGCGCCGGCCCCGGCCGCCGACCCCACCACCGTGCAGCCGGCCGTCGCCGTCGCGGAGCCGGAACCGGAACCGGAGCCCGCAGCGTCGGTCAACCCGGGCGCCACCCCCACCGCCGACACCCAGCCCGCCGTGGCGACCAGCACCGGCGACGACTGGGTCGACGACGACGACTGGGCCGACGCCGGCGACTTCGAGGTCGAGTTCCCGATCGCCGACTACGACGACCTCACCGTCGCCGAGATCATGCCGCTGCTGCCCCAGCTCTACTCCGACGAGCTCGATGTGGTCGCCGAGCGCGAGCGGAGCGGCAAGAACCGCAGCACGATCCTGAGGCGTCTCGAGGAGCTCGCCGCCACCGGCACCGAGGCCGACGGGGTCGATGCCGACGAGGTCGCCGCCGTGCCCGCCCCGGCTGCGGTCCTCGCGGACGAGGACGAGGACCTCGACGAGGTGGCCGAGACCGCGGACGAGCCGTTCGCGCCGCCGGCCGTCGCCGCCCGCCCGGTGCCGCAGGTGCCGTCGCTGTCCGACGACGACTGGGACGACGACGACCTGTTCCCGATCGCCGACTACGACGAGCTCACCGCCGACCAGATCATCCCGCTGCTGTCGCAGCTCGAGGACGACGAGCTCGAGGACGTCAAGGCCCGCGAGATCGCCGGCCAGGGCCGCAAGAGCGTGATCACCGAGCTCGACCGCCAGCTCGGGCTGGTCGACGCCGTCGACGACGACGCCGGCTGGCAGGCGGACGAGCCTGCGGACGCACCGTCGCCGCGCCCGGCTCCCGTGGCCGAGACGCCGGAGGGATCGGTCCTGGCGATCGGCGGCTACGACGGCCTCACCGTCGCCGAGATCCGCCCCCTCCTCGCCGGTCTCTCCGCCGGCGAGCTCCGGGCCGTGCTCGACCACGAGGTCGCCCGCGACAACCGCCGCACCATCGTCGCCGAGATCGAGCGCCGCCTCGACTCGGCTGCCGAGGAGGCTCCGGCCGCCGCAGC
>DASUEE010000124.1:0-7534 GCA_036275235.1 Acidimicrobiales bacterium
AAGACCCCCCGCCACGCCGACCTGCTCGCCACCGACCTCGACGACAAGGCGCTGGTGCAGGCCATCGACCGGTTCCTCGCCTACTACATCCGCACCGCCGACCGGCTGCAGCGCACCTCGACCTGGTTCGAGGAGCTGCACCGAGGCACCGGCGACGGGCTCGCCCACGTCCGGGCAGTCGTCTTCGACGACGCGCTGGGCGTCGCCGGTGAGCTCGACGCCGAGATCGCCCGGCACGTCGAGACCTACGAGTGCGAGTGGGCGGCGACGCTCGCCGACCCCGCGCGCCTGGCCCGGTTCCACACGTTCGTGAACGCCCCGGGCGAGCCCGACCCGGAGATCGTGATGGTCAGCGAGCGGGGCCAGCCCCGCCCCGCCCGTCCCGGCGAGGTCGCCGTGGTGGTCCGATGAGCACCATCGAGCGAGCCCCGGCCGTCGCCGTGTGCCCCATCGAGCGACTGGACGTCGAGCGGGGCGCGGCCGCCCTCGTGGACGGTCACCAGGTCGCGCTGTTCCGCCTGCCCGACGGGACGGTGCACGCCGTCGACCACAAGGACCCGGCGACCGGCGCCAACGTGCTCGCCCGCGGCCTCCTCGGCACGACCGCGGGTGGCGAGTGGTACGTGGCCTCGCCGCTGCACAAGCACCGGTACTCACTCGTCGACGGGCGCTGCCTGAACGCCGACGGGCTGTCGGTCGCGGTCCACGACGTCGAGATCCTCGCCGATCTGGTCCACGTCATCATCGCGTCATGTTCGTGAGCGGGTAACCGGCCCGAAACAGCCCGAGCCCAGCATCGTCCCGTGGAGCCCTTCCCCCACGCGGCCGACGTCGGACCCCTCACCGGGTTCACGATCGGCGTCACCGCCCACCGGCGCGCGGACGAGCAGATCGAGCTGCTCGAGCGCAAGGGCGCCCACGTGCTGCACGGCCCGGCCATCCAGACCCACCCGCTGGTGGCCGAGGCCGAGCTCGCGGCCGCCACCCGGGCGGTGGTCGAGCAGCCGCCGGACTGGACCCTGCTCTCCACCGGCATCGGTGTGCGGGCCTGGTTCGAGGCGGCAGAGTCGCTCGGGCTCGCCGGCGAGCTCTCGTCGGCGCTCGCCCGGTCGAAGGTCGTGGCGCGCGGACCCAAGGCCCACGGCGCGGCGATCACCAACGGGCTCGACGTGCACTGGCAGACCCCGAACGGGCGGGCGTCGGAGATGCTCGACCACCTGCGATCCGAGGGCGTGCGGGGTGCCCGAGTGGCGGTGCAGCTCGACGGCGCGTCGGGCGCACCCCTGGCCAAGGCGGTGGTGGAGATCGGTGCCGAGGCGGTGGCCGTCCCGGTCTACGAGTGGACGATGCCCGCCGACACCGCCGCGGCCGAGCGCCTCGTGGAGGCCGTCATCGACGGGCGGGTCGACGGCATCACGTTCACCGCCCGCCCCCAGGTCGAGAACCTCGCCACCATCGCCGAGCGCACGGGGCACCTCGACGCGTTCCTCACCGCGCTCGCCGGTCCGGTCGCCGTCGTCTGCGTGGGCCCGGTGTGCGCCTCGGGCATCACGGACCTCGGCCTGCCCGAGCCGGAGCAGCCGTCCCGCTACCGGCTCGGGTCGATGGTCCTCACGGTGGCGGACGTGTTCCGGCGACGGGCGCGTGAGCTCACCCTGGCCGGGACGCCCGTGCGGCTGCAGGGGCGTGCCGTGGTGCTGCCGGACGGCGACGGCACCGCCACGGTGCTGCTCACCGACAAGGAGCGAATGGTCCTCGACCTGCTCGCCGAGCGCCCTGGCGTGGTGTGGTCGAAGGACGACCTGCTCGAGCGCGGGTGGGCCGGTGAGCCCGACGTGCACGTCGTCGAGGTCACCGTCGGGCGCCTGCGCCAGCGGTTGGGCCCGGCCGGCGCCGGCATCGAGACGGTCATCCGGCGGGGCTACCGGCTCACCGAGCGATGACCTCTCACCGCCACCGCGCCAGGTGTGAGTGCGCTCTCCCGCCGGACCGGCGGGGAGTGCGAGCACCGCATCCCCGACGTCACGGTCGGGAAACCGCCGGGAGAAGCCCGGCGTGGACCATGCGGCCATGACCCCTCCCACCCCCACCCCGAACCGGACGGTCGAGGCCGCCGGGCGCGTGCGCGACCTCCTCTCCTTCGAGGGCAGGCACCGGATCCTCCACCTGACCTGGTTCGCCTTCTTCCTCACCTTCGTGGTCTGGTTCAACTTCGCCCCGTTCGCCGGCACGATCGCCGACCAGCTCGGGCTCACGGAGGGGCAGGTGAAGACGATCGGGCTGTGCAACGTGGCCCTCACCGTCCCGGCCCGCATCTTCATCGGCATGGCCCTCGACCGCTGGGGGCCCCGACGGGTGTACTCGGCGATCCTGCTGTTCGCCGTGGTGCCGAACACCGTGTTCGCCCTGGCCCAGACGTTCGAGGCGATGGTGTTCAGCCGCCTCGCCCTGTCGGTGGTGGGCGCCGGGTTCGTGGTCGGCATCCGCATGGTCTCGGAGTGGTTCCCGCCCCGCGAGGTCGGCACGGCCGAGGGCGTGTACGGCGGATGGGGGAACTTCGGCTCGGCGGCGGCCGCCTTCTCACTGCCCGTGCTCGCCGGGGTGCTCGGCGGCGACGACGGCTGGCGCTGGTCGATCCTCGCCACCGGCGTGGTTGCGGCCGCGTACGGCTTCGTCTACCTGCGCTCGGTGACCGACACCCCCGAGGGTGTCGCCTACGCCCGGCCTCGGCGCCAGGGTGCGCTCGAGGTCACGCAGCGGCCCTCGGTGTTCGCGCTCGCCGCGCTGACGGTGCCGTTCAACGCCGTCCTCGCCCTCATCGCCTGGCGCATCTGGCGCGAGGACGTGATCAGCACCTCGGCGTTCGTCGGGACGCTCGTCGTCGTCGCCGCCCTGCTGCTCGTGCAGGAGTGGACCGTCTTCCGGGTGAACCGCCCGGCCCTGCGCGACGAGTACCCGGAGGAGGACCGCTACCCGGTCCGCAACGTGGCGGTGCTGTGCATCGCCTACTTCGCCACCTTCGGCTCGGAGCTCGCGGTGGTGACCATGCTCCCTGCGTTCTTCGCCGACACGTGGGGCCTCGGCCCGGCGACGGCCGGTCTCGCCGCCTCGGGCTTCGCGTTCATGAACCTCGTCGCCCGGCCCGCCGGCGGCCTGCTGTCCGACGTCCTCGGCAGCCGCAAGCGCACCCTGTCGACACTGCTCGTCGGCTTGGTCGTGGGCTACGGCGCGATGTCCACGCTCGGACCGGGGTGGCCGTGGGTCGCCGCCATCGCCATGTGCATGGCCTGCTCGTTCTTCGTCCAGTCCGGGGAGGGGGCCGTCTACG
This sequence comes from Acidimicrobiales bacterium, assembly GCA_036275235.1. GTDB lineage: Bacteria > Actinomycetota > Acidimicrobiia > Acidimicrobiales > Salinilacustritrichaceae > Salinilacustrithrix. The sequence continues at coordinate 3,329 of DASUEE010000124.1, forward strand.
CGATCGTCCCGCTGGTCAAGAAGCGGGTCTCCGGCCAGGTGGCCGGGATGGCGGGCGCCATGGGGAACGTCGGCGCCGTGTGCTTCCTCACCCTCAACGTGTTCGTGAGCGAGCAGGTGTTCTTCCTCTGCATCGCCGGTGCCTCGGTGGTGGCGGCCGCGTGCTCCCGGTTCCTCGTCGAGCCGGAGAGCTCCTTCGCCGCCGAGCTGCTCACCGACGAGCCGGCGTCCCGGGTCGAGGCGCCGATCGACCTCACCCGCGAGCCCGTCCTCGCCCCGTCCCTCGTGGACTGAGCCGTCCCGCCGATGCCCACCGACCTCCGCACCCCGATCGACGACTACCTCGAGCGCCAGCAGGACCTGTCGGCGGTGGACCGGTTCGCCGCGCACCACGACCGGGACACCGGGCCGCTCCAGGAGCGCTGGTACCGCCAGCTGCTCCCGGCCGCCCCACCCGGTCCGGGCCAGCAGTACCGCTTCGAGGTCGACATGGACCGCTGCACCTCGTGCAAGTCCTGCGTGTCGGCGTGCCATTCGCTGAACGGCCTCGACGCGGGCGAGTCGTGGCGGTCGGCGGGCGTGGTGGTCGGGGTCGGGTGGTCCGGCCCGACGCAGCAGACGGTCACGACGGCCTGCCACCACTGCGTGGACCCGGCCTGCCTCGCCGGCTGCCCGGTCGATGCCTACGAGAAGGACCCGATCACCGGCATCGTCCGCCACCTCGACGACCAGTGCATCGGCTGCTCCTACTGCACGTGGACCTGCCCCTACGAGGTGCCCCGGTTCAACGAGCGCCTCGGGATCGTCCGCAAGTGCGACATGTGCAGCGACCGCCTGGCCGTCGGCGAGGCGCCGGCCTGCGTGCAGGCGTGCCCCACCGGTGCCATCGCCATCGGCGTGGTCGACGTCGCCGAGCTGGTCGCCGGCACGGACGCCTCGTCGAGCCTCGTGCCGGGAGCGCCGTCGTCCGCCCTCACCGTGCCCACCACCCGCTACCACCGGGCCGACGCGCTGCCGGACACGGCGACCGCCGCCGACGACTGGTCCGAGGCGCCGGCGCACGCCCACCTCCCCCTCGTGGCGATGCTGGTGCTGACGCAGCTCTCGGTCGGGACGTTCGTGGCGGTCGCTGCGCTCGCCGCCCTCGCCCCTGGCCTCCCGGACCGGGTCCTGGAGGTGGGCGCCCTCGCCGCCGCCGGCGCCGGCCTCCTCGCGATCGGCGCCAGCGTCGGCCACCTCGGCCGCCCGCTGCAGGCGTGGCGGGCGGTGCTCGGCATCGGGCACTCGTGGCTCAGCCGGGAGATCGCCGCCTTCGGCCTGTTCGCCCCGGCCGCCGTCGCCGCCGCGGCGGCCCGCCTGGCCGAGCCCCGCAGCCCGCTCGCGCACGCCCTCGGTGCGGGGGTGTCGGTGGTCGGGGTCGGCGCCGTGGCGTGCTCGGCGATGATCTATGCCGTCACCGGCCGGCGGGCCTGGCGCCTCGACCGCACGGCGACCGCGTTCACGGCCACGGCGTCGACGTGCGGCCTGTCCACCGCCGCCGTCGTGCTGCTCGCCCCGCCGCAGCCGGCCACCGGATCAGGCGCCCTCCAGGTCGTCTCCCTGCTGCTCGCCGTCACCACCGCCGCCGTGCTCGGCATCGAGGGGCGCCCGCTGCTCGCCGGGCACGCCGGTGATCCGGTGCTCGACCGGACGGTCCGGCTCCTGCGCGGCCCGCTGGCGCCGACGGTCCGCGCTCGCATCGCCCTCCTGGCATCGGGGGGCGTGGCCGTGCCGCTCCTGCTCGTCGCGCTGCTCGCCGAACCCCACCCGCCGGTGGCGGCGATGCGTGCCCTGTCGGTGGTCGGGCTCGTCCTCGTCGTCCGGGGCGAGCTCGCCGGCCGCACGCTCTTCTTCCGCTCGATGACCTCGCCCCGCATGCCCGGGATCCCCCGATGACCCTCACCCCCCGCAAACTTCGTTCGTCCGTGACACCCCCCGTCCCTCAGGAACGAGGTTCGCCACTTGCTGGGCTGCTCCGCCGGCGGACGGGACCGCGCACGGCAGAGCTCGCCCGCACGCCGGGCGGGTTCGGACTGGGCCAGGTGCCGGCGAACCGGGCGCCGGAGCGCACCACGCGCACGATCTGCGGGTTCTGCTCCACCGGCTGCTCGCTCGACGTGCACCTCGTGGACGGCGAGGCCGTCAACCTCACGCCGACGCCCGGTCATCCGGTGAACGTGGGGATGGCATGCCCCAAGGGGTGGGAGTCGCTGGCGCCGATGGAGGCGCCGGACCGGGCGACCACGCCGATGGTGCGCCGCCGGCGGGGTGGCCCGCTCGAGCCGGTGTCGTGGGACGCGGCGCTCGACACCTTCGTCACCCGGATGAAGGCGGTGCAGGCCGAGCACGGCCCGGAGTCGGTGGCGTTCCTCTCCACCGGCCAGATCCCCAGCGAGGAGATGGCGCTGCTCGGGGCGCTGGGCCGCTTCGGCATGGGCATCCGCCACTGCGACGGGAACACCCGCCAGTGCATGGCCACGGCCGTGGTGGCCTACAAGCAGGCGTTCGGGTTCGATGCGCCGCCCTACACCTACGCGGACTTCGAGGAGAGCGACGTCATCGTCCTCGTCGGGTCGAACCTCGCCATCACCCACCCGATCATGTGGGAGCGCATCGCCCGCAACCCGCACGACCCCGAGATCGTGGTCCTCGACCCGCGCCGCACCGAGACCGCCGTGGCGGCCACCCAGCACCTCGCCCTCGCGCCGAAGAGCGACCTCGAGCTGCTGTACGGCGTCGCCCACCTGCTCCTGCGCTGGGACGCCGTCGACGAGGACTTCATCGCCGAGCACACCACCGGCTTCGACGCGTTCGCCGACCACCTCGCCGCCTTCACCCCCGAGCGTGCCGCCGCAGCCAGCGGCTTGCCCGTGGCCGACGTCGAGCGGCTCGCGGCCACCATCGCCGCGGGGGAGCGCGTCTCGTTCTGGTGGACGATGGGCGTGAACCAGAGCCACCAGGGGGTGCGAACCGCGCAGGCGATCATCGACCTGGCCCTCATGACCGGGAGCATCGGCCGGCCCGGCACCGGCGCGAACTCGATCACCGGGCAGTGCAACGCCATGGGCAGCCGGCTGTTCTCGGGGACCACCGGTCTGCTCGGCGGCCACGACTTCGCGGACCCCGCGCACCGGGCCAAGGTCGCCGGCGTGCTCGGCATCGACGAGTCCCTGATCCCGGACGCCGGCGGGTGGGCCTACGACCAGATCGTGGAGGGCATCGCCAGCGGGGCCATCCGAGCGCTGTGGGTCATCGCCACGAACACGGCCCACAGCTGGATCTCCTCGCCCCAGGCGCGCGAGCTGCTCGACCGGCTCGACGTGCTCGTCGTCCAGGACCTCTACGCCGACACCGAGACGGCCGCCCACGCCGACCTGTTCCTGCCGGCCGCCGGCTGGGGCGAGAAGGAGGGGACGTTCATCAACAGCGAGCGCAGGCTCGGCGTGGTGAAGCAGGTGCGGCGGGCGCCGGGGCAGGCGCTCGCCGACTTCTGGATCTTCAAGCTCGTGGCCGAGGCCTGGGGCTGCGGCGAGCTGTTCGAGCGGTGGGAGTCCCCGGAGGCCGCCTTCCGCCTGCTGGCCGAGCTGACCGCCGGGCAGCCCTGCGACATCAGCGGCATCACCTCCTACGCGCAGATCGACCAGGCGCAGGGCATCCAGTGGCCGTTCCCCGCCGGCACCACCGAGGTCGAGCCCGAGCGGCGCCTCTTCGCCGACGGCCGCTTCCCCACGCCCGACGGCCGGGCCCGGTTCGTGTTCGACGACGTCGCACCCGTCCCCGAGCCCACCGACGCCCGGTACCCGCTGGCACTGCTCACCGGGCGGGGGACCAGCGCCCAGTGGCACACGCAGACCCGCACGAAGCGGTCGGAGATCCTCCGTTCGCTCGCCCCCGGCCGGCTGCTCGTCGAGCTGTCGCCGGCCGACGCTGCGGCGATCGGCGTGCGGGGCGGCGAGGAGGTGGCGGTCGAGTCCCGGCGGGGCACGATCCGCGCCGTCGCCCAACCGACGCCCACCGTGCCCGACGGCGTCGCCTTCCTCCCGATGCACGAGGAGGCCACGAACGTGCTGACCTTCCCCCGCGTCGACCCCCACTCCCGCCAGCCGGCGTACAAGCACGCCGCCGTGCGCGTCCGCCCGCTCCACCGCTGGGAGCGCTGACCCCCGCC
>DASUEE010000125.1:0-6156 GCA_036275235.1 Acidimicrobiales bacterium
ACCGTTGCGGTCGAAGAACTCCCGCACCTGCTTCGGGCGGCTGTCGAAGACGACCGACACGACCGAGGCGTCGCCCTCGGCGCGGTGGCGCTCGTCGAACTCGACCAGCTCGGGGTGCTCCCGGATGCACGGCACGCACCAGGTGGCGAAGAAGTTCACGACCACGTGCTCGCCGCGGTGGTCGGCGAGGTCGAAGGTGCCGCCGTCGATGGTCTCGCCGGCGATCCCGGGCGCAGGGAAGCCGATGAGCCGCGACCTGACCTCGCGGTCGCCGCCGCCCGTGGCGAGCACGAAGACGAACCCGGCGGCCACCACGAGGACGGCGCCGGCCACCCACGGCCCGATGCGGCGGCGGTTCACGCGCCGACCTCTGCCAGCTCCGGCTCGGCCACGCCCGTGGTCGCCGACACCGGCTCGGTGGGCCGGCGGCGACGCCCGGGGAACGCAGCCAGGGCGGTGCCGAGCGCCATGACGCCGCCGCCGATCCAGAGCCACGTCACGAGGGGCTGGAGCACCACGCGCACCACCGCCGGGTCGCCCGGATCCTCGGGCACGTCGAGGAGGGCCAGGAACACGTCCTCGCGCAGCCCGGTGGAGACCGAGGGCGTGCCGATGGTCTGGCCGCCGAACACGTACTCGTTGACGGCCGGGCGGTGGACCTCGGCGCCGTCGACGCGCACGAGCGCGGCGATGGTGGTCTTCTCGGCGTCCTCGCGGGTCTCGAGGCCCTCGTAGACGAGCGTGTGGCCGTCGACGCGAGCCACCTCGCCCTCCTCGAGTCGCAGCTCGACCTCGGAGCTGTACGACTGCGACGCGGCCAGCGCCACGGCGATGAGCACGACGCCGAGGTGCACGACCATCCCGCCGTTCGTGCGCCCGACGAGGCCCCGCCAGCCGTTGCGCCGGGTGGCGAGGACGACCTGGCGGAGCGCGGCGCCGCCCGCGAACGCGCCGAGCCCGAAGGCGAGCACGGGCGCAGCCCCGCGTGCTCCGGAGAGCACCGTGGCGACGACGACCACAGTGGCGGCAACGGCCGGCCAGAAGAGCCGCACGCGCAGCAGCTCCTCGGAGGCCTTGCGCCACGGGAGCACCGGCGCGATGGCCATCAGGAACAGCATGAGCAGGCCGAGCGGCATGGTCATGCGGTTGAAGTACGGCACGCCGACGGAGAGGCGGTCGCCGTTCACGGCCTCGACCACGAGCGGGAACACCGTGCCGAGCAGCACGACGAAGGCGAAGGCGGCGAACAGGACGTTGTTGGCGAGGAACGACCCCTCGCGCGAGACCGGCGAGTCGATGCGACCCGGGGCCCGGAGGCGATCGCCGCGCCAGCCGATGAGCCCGACGGTCACGACGACGATGGCGGCGAAGAACGCCAGCAACCAGCTGCCGATGGCGGACTCCGTGAAGGCGTGGACCGAGTCGACGACGCCCGAGCGGGTGAGGAACGTGCCGAGGATGGTCAGCGCGAACGTGGCGCACAGCAGCGAGATGTTCCAGACCCTCAGCATCCCCCGGCGCTCCTGGACCATCACCGAGTGCAGGTAGGCGGTGCCGGTCAGCCACGGGAGCAGCGACGCGTTCTCCACCGGGTCCCACGCCCAGTAGCCACCCCAGCCCAGCACCTCGTAGGACCACCAGGCGCCGAGGAGGATGCCCACGGTGAGGAAGCCCCACGCGAACAGCGTCCAGCGCCGGGTGGCGAGCAGCCACCCCTCGCCGACCCGGCCGGTCACCAGGGCGGCGACGGCGAACGCGAACGGCACGGTGAACCCGACGTAGCCCAGGTAGAGCATCGGCGGGTGGAACGCCATGAGCACGTGGTTCTGCAGCAGCGGGTTCGGGCCGGGGCCGTCGGCGGGAACGGGGCTGATCGTCTCGAACGGGTTGGCCGGGCCGAGCATGAGGCCGAAGAAGAAGATGCCCACGACGAGCATGGTCAGGAGCGCCCAGCCGACGAGCGGGTCCTCGAGGCGCCGCCGGAACTTGTGGGCGATGATCGCCAGGTAGCCGGCGAGCACCAGGCCCCACAGCAGGATCGAACCCTCCAGAGCCGCCCACATCGTGGCCACGTTGAACAGCGCCGGCGTGCGGGTGGAGCCGTTCTCGGCGACGTAGGCGAGGGAGAAGTCGCGGGTGATGAGCGCCCGCTCCATGGCGAAGGTGGCGAGCAGGGCGCCCCCGAGCGTGAGGAAGGCGTACGTGCGGCCGGTGCGGATGAGCGCGGCGCGCCCGCCGCGCAGGCCGACGGCCATCGTCACCGCGCCGGCCACGCACGCGATGAGGGCGAGGGTGACCCCCGCGGTTCCCAGTGCTGCGTTCACGGCGTCACTCCTGCGACGAGCCCTCGCCCACGAAGTCGTCGGTCCGCTCGGGGTTCTCGGCCTCGTACTCCTCCTCGTGCTTCACGAGGATGCGGTCGCTGTCGAACCAGTCGCCCTCCTGGCTCCAGCGACCCTCGAGGACCACGGGGATGTCGGGCTGGAACAGCTCGGGCGGATCGCCGATGTGGTGCACCTCGGCCCGCTCGCCGCCGTACTCGACGGCGAACGTGACGACGCCGCCCTCGGCCTCCATCGAGCCGTCGACGACGCTGCCCTGCAGGCGGAACCGCTTGTCGCCGAGCTCGTCGCGCTCGGCCACGGCCTCGTCGACGTTGCGGAAGAACACGGTGGCGCTGTTCAGCCCCTGGTAGGCCATGAACACGAGGGCGACCACGAGCACGCCGAGCACGCCGAGGACCACGAACCGCGTGCCGCGGTCGGTCCGACCACCGCCCACGGGCGGGGCCTGGCGGGGGGTGAGGTCGAGGCCGTCGACGTCGTGGTCGTCCTCGAAGGGGGCGTGCGGGTCGACGGGGGTGGGACGATCGGTCACGACCAGCGCCGCTCCTCGGGCGGGACGACCTGCGAGAGACGCTTGCCGCGGCGGATGGTGGCGAGCGCGTACCCGCCGAGGACGGTGGCGGTGGCGATCCAGCCCGCGGCCACGTAGCCGGCGTGCGTCATGGCGAGGACGGTCACCGCGCACCCCCGACGGCGACGCCGGCGGACGGGTCGGCGTCGGCCCGCCGGTCGGCGAGGGCGGCATCGAGGTGGTGCCGCTCGGCGCTGCGCTCGAGCCAGCCGAGCCGGAAGCGGTGCACGAGCAGCCAGGCGCACACGACGCCCATCGCCACGAACGACACGGCGAGCGTGAACAGCATCAGGCCCTCGATGGTGACGTCGATCTTCGAGACCGTGGCGTCCTGGTGCAGGCTGCGCCACCAGTCGACCGAGAAGTGGACGATCATCGCGTTCGGCACGAGCAGCAGCCCCAGCACCGCGGCCATGCGCGAGCGCGCCTGGGGCTCGGCCGGGTACCGGCGCAGGGCCTGGTAGCCGAGCAGCAGCACGAACAGGATCGCCGTGGAGGTGAGACGGGCGTCCCACACCCAGTAGACGCCCCAGGTGGGGCGACCCCACACCGAGCCGGTGAACAGGCCGAGCCCGGTGAGCAGGAGGGCGATCTCGGCGGACGCGGCGGCGAGGACGTCCCAGCCGTCGGTGCGCTTGCGCAGCCACATGCCCGAGGCCAGCGCGCAGGCGAGCACAGCCACGTACATCCACGTGACGGCCGGGACGTGCACGTACATGAGGCGCACGGAGTCGAGCTGCACGCGGTCGCGCGGGGAGGCGACGAGGCCGAGCCAGGCCGTGGCGGCCACGCCGACCAGCGCCAGGGTGCCGAGCGCCCGGGTGAGCGGCGAGGCCGTGCTGGTGGCCGGGTCGACCGCGGGGGTGGGGGTAGTCACGTCTCCTCCAGGAGCGTGCCGAAGAACGTCATGCCGAGCATCGTGTAGAGGACGGCGAACACCGCCAGCAGCCCGCACCACGACCAGCCGTCGATGCCCGCACCGAGCGCCGACTCCGACGCACGGGTGGCTCCGAGCAGGACCGGCGCGAGGACCGGGAGCAGGAGGAGCGGTACCAGCGTGTCACGCACGGCCAGTCCCGCAGCAAGTACGCCGTAGAGGGTACCGGCGGTGGCGATGCCCACGGTCGCGGCCAGGCAGGTCGCCACGAGCAGGAGCGGACCCTGCAGGTCGGCCGAGTAGAGGACGACGACGCCGACGCCGAGCACGGCTTCGAGGACCAGCAGCTGCACCGCGATCGCCGCGGCCTTGCCGAGGAACCACGCGGCCGGATCGAGACCGGACAGGCGCATGGCCTCGCGCACGCCGGGTGCGCTCTCCACGGCGAAGGCCCGCTGCACGGCGAGCAGGCCGGCGAACAGGGTGGCCACCCAGTAGAGGCCGGCCGTCGCCCGGGTGAGGATCCCGCGATCGGGGTCGAGCGCGAAGGCGAACAGCACCAGCACCAGGACGGCGAAGGGCACCATCTGGCCGAGCCCGACGCGCGAGCGCCACTCGACCCGCAGGTCCTTCGCCGCGACGAGGCGGGCGTCAGCCCACACGGCCCGCCCCCACGCCCACGGTCGTGTCCTCGCGCACGAGCCCGCCGGCGATGGTGACGATGCGGGTGGCCAGGCCCTCGGCGCGGTCGAGCTCGTGGCTGGCGAAGAGCACCGTCGCGCCGGCGGCGGCGGCGTCGCGGACGAGGCGGTCGACGAGGTCGCGCCCGGCCCGGTCGAGGCCGGCGTGGGGCTCGTCGAGCAGCCACAGCTCGGGGCGGCGGGCGAGGAGGGCGGCGAGTGCGGTGCGCCGGCGCTGGCCGGCCGACAGGCGGGCGGCCGGCACGGAGGCGAGGCGGCCGTCCAGCCCGCAGCGGGCGAGCGCCGCGCCGGCCTCGGCAGCCGTGGCGCCGGCGGCCCGGGCCCAGAAGCGCACGTTGTCCTCCACGGTGAGGTCGGCGTAGAGGCCGTCGGTGTGGCTGAGCATCCCGACCCGCCGCCGGACGGCGCGGGGCTCGGCCACGAGGTCCTGGCCGAGGACGTCGACCCGGCCCTGGGCGACCCGGGACAGGCCGGCGCAGGTGCGCAGCAGGGTCGTCTTGCCGGCACCGTTCGGGCCGCGCAGCAGCACGATCTCGCCGCGCGCCACCTCGAGGTCGACGCCGGCGAGGGCCGGGAAGCGGTCGAGGAGGACGACGGCCCCGGTCATGCGCACCGCCGCCTCGGCGGCGGGGGGACGGGCATCGGCCACCGCACAACGGTACCGACGGCCCCCGAACCCGGCCAAGGCGCGACGTACCCTGGCCGGATGCGGCTCGCCAGGGTGCTCAGCGGCGTGGGCCGGCTCCTCATCTGGGCGGGCGCGCTGGTGCTGCTCTTCGTGGCCTACCAGCTGTGGGGCACCGGACTGGCCGAGGCCCGGGCCCAGGACGACCTGGCCGACGACTTCGCCGCCTTGCTCGACGCGACTGACACGACCGCGCCGTCCACCACGACGTCCACGACGGTCCGCACGCCGAGCCGTCCGTCGCGGCCGACCACCACGACCACCACGCCACCGCCCCCGCCGCCCGAGGACGGCAGCGCGGTGGCCCGCATCGTGATCCCGAAGATCGGCGTCGACAAGATCGTCGTCGAGGGCGTGGGCCGGCGCGACCTGCAGAAGGGTCCGGGCCACTACCCCGGCACCCCGCTGCCCGGCCAGCCCGGCAACGCCGCCATCGCCGGGCACCGCACCACGTTCGGCGCCCCGTTCCAGGACGTCGACGAGCTCGTGCCGGGCGACGAGATCCTCGTCACCACCCGCCAGGGGTCGTTCCGGTACGAGGTGACCGGCACGCAGATCGTGCTGCCGAACCAGGTCGAGGTGGTCGAGGACCAAGGCGACGACCGCCTGACCCTCACGTCCTGCCACCCGCTCTACTCGGCCCGGGAGCGCATCGTGGTCTCGGCCGAGCTGGTCGACGACCCGGCGCCGGCACCGCCGCCGTCGGAGCCGGCCGATCCGGTCGACGAGCTCCCCGACGAGGAGCCCGAGGACGACGAGGTCGAGGACGATCCCGTGGTCGACGCCGACATCGAGCACCTCGACGGCGAGGACACCCGCACCGCCGGCCCGGCCCTGCGCTGGGGTGCCGTGGCGGCTGCCGTCTGGTTGGCGTTCTTCGTGCTGTCCCGCCGCTGGCGGCGCTGGCCGGCCTACCTGCTGGGCGCACCGGTGTTCGCGGTGGCGCTCTTCGTGTTCTTCGGTGCGCTCACCGAGGC
>DASUEE010000126.1:0-13004 GCA_036275235.1 Acidimicrobiales bacterium
CCGGTGGACCTTGACGGCGTTGCTGCACGCCTCCGTGACCGCGAGGCGCAGGTCGTCGAGGCGCTGCTCGTCGACCGGGGGCTCGAGCGCACCGGCAGCGGCGAGCACGAGGCGGACCACCGGTCGGTAGTCGTCACCGGGCGTGAACGCCGCTTCGGCGTCGACCCGGCGCTCGCAGGCGGCGAGGTCGGCGATCCGCTGCTCGCAGATGTCCAGAGCCTCGTGCACGTCCAGCACTTGCCCGGTCTGCGCCGCCTCTAGCCCCGGATGTTCCGGACATTTCGCCCAGCGCCGAGCAGAAGGGAGCGCGAACCGCTCAGGTCGGCACGCGACCTGCCGGGCTCGAAGCCGCTCTCGCCGATGACTGCGGAACGCGATCCGAACGAACCACGGGCTGGCGTACCCGCTACAGCGGGAGCTTCCCCGTCGCGTTCTTGACGGTCTGGTTGTCCTTCCAGTCCGAGATCGTGCGCTCGGCGATGCGCCACTGGTGCACCTCGTCGGCGCCGTCGGCGAACCGGGACCAGCGCGCCTGCTTCAGCATCTCGCCGAGCGGCGTGTCGGAGCTGTAGCCCAGCGCGCCGTGCACCTGGACGGCCCGGTCGACGATGCGCCACAGCGAGTTGGCGACGAAGTGCTTCGCCATCGACACCTCGCCGCGGAAGTCGACCACGGACGGGTCGTTGCCGCTGGCATCGATGAGCGAGGCGGCGTGGAGCACCATCAGCTTGCACTGGTAGAGCTCCATGGTGGAGTCGGCGATCATCCACTGGATGCCCTGCTTCTCGGCGAGCAGCGATCCGTGCGCGTAGCGGTTCAGCGCCCGGTCGACCATCATCTCGAGCGCGGTCTCGGCCTGTCCGATCCAGCGCATGCAGTGCGCGAGCCGAGCCGGGCCGAGCCGGTACTGGCCGAGCAGGTGGCCCTGGCCCTCGCCGCCCAGCATCTGGGACTCGTGCACCCGGAGATCCTCGATGAGGATCTCGCAGTGGTTGTGCGAGCCCGACAGCGTCTCGACGTCCCGGACGATGTTCCAGCCCTCGCTCGGCAGGTCGACGATGAACGCGGTGTTGCCGGCACGGGGGTTGTCCGGCTCGTCGTTGGTCTTGGCGATCAAGATGGCGAAGGTGGCGCCGCGGGCGCCGGAGATGAACCACTTGTGGCCGTTGATCACCCACTCCTCGCCATCCTTGTAGGCCTTGGTCTGGATGAGGGTGGGGTCGGAGCCGGCGACCTCGGGCTCGGTCATCGCGAAGCACGACCGGATGGCCTCGGGCTTTCCGTCGGCGCCGATCTGGAAGCCGTCGCACAACGGCTTCAGGTACTTCTGCTTCTGCTCGTCGGTGCCCCAGTGCAGCAGGGTGTGCATGTTGCCCTCGTCGGGCGCCTGGGCGTTCAGGGCCGACGGGCCGAACCGGGTGCGGGCCGCCTCGGCGGACACGGCCGCCATGGCCACGTGGCCGAGGCCCATCCCGCCCCACCCCTCGGGCATGTGGGGCAGCCAGAGCCCGGCTTCCTTCGCGAGCTCCCGCATCCTGATGTAGTTCTTGACGAGGACCTTGCGGTCGCCTCCGCTGTCCTCGATCTCCTGCTCGAGCGGCTTCACCGTTCCCTGGATGAAGTCGCGGACCTTGAAGCGGATCTCTTCCACCTCGGGCGGGAACGTGAAGTCGATGGCCACGGCGGTCAGTCAACCGGTGCTTGACCGCGCGGTCAAGCGAGGCGGTCCCGGACCTGCGGCCACCCTTTGAGGGCTCGGACGGCGGCGAGGTCGGGCTCGCCGTCGAGCAGCACGGTGGCGCTGAAGCCGTCCTGGAGCGCCGTGACGATCCACCGGAGGCCACGCTCTGGCTCGCCGGCGCGGGCCCAGGAGCAGGCGACGTCGAACGCGGTCTGGGCCCGTGTCGCGGCTGCCTCGTCGTGCACGAGCTCACCCACCAGCGCCGCCGGGCGGAACCGCTCCGCGTAGTGGAGGTGGGTCTGCAGCCCGGTCGCAGCGTCGACCCCGACGTCACCGGCGGCGACGAGGCGGTGCGCCAGTGCCTCGGCATCGCCCCGATCCCCCACCACCGTCGCCACGGCGAGGTTCGAGGGCCCGGCGGGTCGGTCGAGGTAGGCACGCACGAGCGGTTCGATGCCCTCGCCGGCGACCAGCGCGACCGTGGCGGTGGCGAAGGGCGAGACGGGCCCGGTGGTGCGGGCGAGCACCCGGCGGGCAGCGGCGACGTCGCCGGTGCGGACGAGGCTCCAGATCAGCGACTCGGCGGCGGCCGGCTCGAGGTCGCCGCCGAGGGATCGGAGGGGGTCCGACTCCGCAGGGCGTCGGGTGGGCGGTGCCGTCGGTCGCCCGCCGCGCCGGGGCGGGCGCTCGGTCGACGGGCCCTCCACGTCGAAGGCCGACGGCGCCCGCACACCGCCCTGGTCCCGGCGGTACTCGCTGAAGTTCACGAAGGCGAGGAAGCCGGCGAAGAACGCGGCGTAGCGGAGGCCGTCGGCGTGCGTGTACGCCCAGATCGCTGCGGCGACCCCGACCACCACCGAGACCACCCGCGCCTTCTGGATGCCGACCAGCTCGGTGAGCACGTTGCCTCCGTCGAGGGGCCGGATCGGCAACAGGTTGGCGATCGACCACCAGACGTTCACGTAGGCGGCGAAGAAGAGGATGGGCCAGAGCCCGAAGACGTCGTCGCTCAGCGCGTAGTCGATCGCCACCTCCGTGCCCCAGTCGCTGTCGCGCAGCGCGAGGGCCGGGATGCCGAGCACGGCGAGCGCGGCGAGGGGGCCGGCGAGGGAGACGGCGATGCTACGGCGCCGATCGAGCTTGCGTGGTGACGACGTGAGGCCCCCGAAGCCGTGAAGCACGATGCTGGAGGGTTGGCCGAACAGCTTGAGGGCGATCCCGTGGCCCAGCTCGTGGATGAGCACCGACACGAGCACGACGGCCACCCACATGACGATGAGCCGGGCGTCGCCCAGGTTGTAGGCGAGCAGCACGGAGGCGATCCAGAACAGCGGCTCGATCCGCACGGGGATGCCGAGCACGTGGAAGTGCGCCTTCGCGGTCACCGGGCGATCGTACGCAGGGGCCGACGCGGCCCGACCGTCAGACCCGATCCGTACGGTGACCGCAGGTCGGAGCGCCGGTCACCGCTCCCGTCGCCGCGGGGCGCCCCCCGCCTGCCACGGAGCGCACGATGACCGACGCCCTGCCCGACCCCGACGAGGTCCCCGAAGAGGTCCCCGAAGAGGACTTCGAGAGCGACCACCCCGTCCCTCGGCCGTTCCCCCGCCTGCGACCGCTGCGCACGGACATGCAGCGCCAGCACGCCACCGCCATGGCCGACCTCCGCGAGATCGACACCGCTCTGGAGTCGCTGCTCGTGCGGCGGTTCGGGTGCCTGGGCGAGCTCGACCGGCTCCGCACCGTGCTCAACCGGCGCTGGACCCACCACCACGTCCGCCGGTTGGCCCTCGTCGACGAAGCGCCGATGCCGCCGGCGCCGGCGACGGCGGCGGACCTGGTCGGCGTCGACCTCCGCGCCGCGTGCCTGACGCTCCTGCGCCGCCACGGGCAGCAGACGCTCCGGTCCCTGCACGGTCTCCTGCACCTGTACGGCTACACGGTGGGCAGTGCCCGGCCGGTGCAGCGCCTGGGCGACGCGCTCGCCTACGAGACCCGGTGCGGTCGCGCCGTGCGGATCGAGCGTGGCGTCTACGCAGCCGCCGGCGACGACGACCCGCCCCGCACCCGCTGGGACGGGCCGGGTCCCCACCCGGGCGAGCCGCTGCCCTGGTCGCCGCCCGTCACCGAGCCGGGCCCGCCTCACGTCGACCGCCCTGTCGCCCTCGACCCCGAGCTGTGGTCCGGCGGCGCCTGGCCGTCGGACGGCGACGACCCGGACGATCCGCCACCCGCCGGCGCCGAACCGCCACCCACGCCCGGCTCGGGGCCGGCGGGCCGCGGACCCGGCGACCCAGCCGCCGACCCGAGTGGGCCGTCCGGTGATCCACACCCGGACCCCGGTGCCGACCCCGCTGCGCACCGACCTCCCTCCACCGACGTCGGGGGCGATTCGTCGACGAATCGCCCCCGAGGGGCGGGCAGAGGTCGGGGTGGTGGGCGGGGCGGGGCGCGGGCAGGCCGCGGGCGGGGCGCAGGCGGGCGGCGGGCGGGGCGCCGGCAGGGTGCACCGACCGATCGGGCCCGGCCGGCTCCTCCGGGCCCTGGCGGCGCCGGCGCCCGATCAGGCGTGAGCGGCCCGCGCCCGGGGGACGACGTCGTCCAGCCAGGCGTCGAGGGACTCCGGGGGCCACGGGGCCCGCAGAGCGACGTTCAGGTCGGTGGCACCGGCGTCGACGTACTCGGCGATTCGCTCCACCGCTTGGTCCGGCAGGCCGGTGAGGCCACCGGCCATGACCCGCGGGGCGATGCCGCCCCACTGGGCGCGCACCTGCTCGTCGATGGCGTCGGCCTGGGCCCGGTCGACGGCGAGCATGAACTGCAGGTTGATCCCGCGCCGGATCGTGGACGGGTCCCGCCCCTCCCGCTCGCACCAGCCGTCGAGCACGCCGTTCAGCCGGCGGAACTCCTCGGGCGACACGTAGGCGGCGTTCCAGCCGTCGGCGTGGCGGGCGACGATCCGCAGCGTGCGCTTCTCCCCCACGCCCCCGATCCAGATCGGCATCCGCGGCTGCACGGGACGCGGCAGGTTCGACGCGTCGACGGTCCGGAACCACTCGCCGTCGTGGCTGGTCCGGTCCTCGGTCAGGAGGCTGCGGAGCAGGGGGACGGCCTCCTCCAGCATGTCCAGGCGCTTGCCCACCGGCGGGAAGTCGAAGCCGAACGCCTCGGCCTCGGGTTCGTGCCAGCCGGCACCGAGTCCGAGCTCGAAGCGGCCGTGGCTCAGGTGGTCGAGGGTGCTGGCAGCCTTGGCGAGGATCCCCGGGTTCCGGTAGCCGACGTAGAACACCAGGCATCCCAGTCGCGCCCGGCTGGTCTCACAGGCCAGCGCAGCCAGGGTGGCGATCGGCTCGAAGTGCGGCACCGTCCCGCCCTGCGGGGGTGCCTCGTAGAGGTGGTCCCACGCCGAGATCCAGTCCATCGTCTCGTCACAGCGGCGCCACAGCGCTCGCAGCTCGTCCATCTCGAGGTTCTGCTGGCCGACGTGGACGCCGAGGGAGAGCGAGCGGGTCATGGGCGCCGACGGTACCGCTGCGCCGCAGCCCTATCGTTGGGTCGTGGACACGACCACGACCAGCGTCGACGACGGCCTGCCCGAGGGCGAGGAGAAGGTCCGGGCCGTCCGGGCGATGTTCGACACCATCGCCCCCCGGTACGACCTCGTGAACCGGATCATGACGTTCCGCATGGACGTGGGCTGGCGGCGCCGGGCCATCCGCGCCCTCGATCTCGGTGCCCGGTCGGTCGTCGTCGACCTGGCCTGCGGCACCGGCGACATGTGCATCGACCTCGTCGACGCCGGCCACCGCCCCATCGGTGTCGACCTGTCCTTCGGCATGCTCGCCGCCGCCCGGACCGACGCCCCGCTCGTCCACGGCGACGCCCTCCGCCTCCCGTTCCCCGACGGCTCCGTCGACGGCGTCACCTGCGGCTTCGCGCTGCGCAACTTCGTCTCGCTCCCGCCGATGCTCGAGGAGCTCGCTCGCATCCTGCGTCCGGGTGGTCGCGTCGCCCTCCTCGACGTGGCCGAACCGCCGAACCCGGTGATGCGCCTCGGCCACTCCGTGTACTTCGGACGGGTGGTCCCGCTCATCGGCGGCCTGCTCTCGGACAAGGCGGCGTACCGCTACCTGCCGAAGTCCGTCGCGTACCTCCCCGAGCCCGACGAGCTGCTCGGCATGATCGCAAGCGCCGGCTTCGGGCACGTCCAGCGCTCGCTGCTCTCCGGCGGCATCAGCCAGCTGTACACCGCCACCCGGGCCTGACGTGTCCGCAGCCGCCCGCACCCGCCGCATCGACGCCGACGTCGACCTGCTCGAGGTCGCCGGCACCGAAGGCCTGCTCTTCGAGAAGGGCCCCGACGGGCTGGCCGGGCGCGGCGAGGCGCTCCGGATCGAGGTGCCGGCCCTCACCGCGGAGCACCTGGCGGAGGTCCAGGACCGCCTCGCAGGCATCCCGACGCAGGACGACCTCGCCCGCCCGGGCACCGGGCCGGTCGCCTTCGCCGCCCTCCCCTTCGACCCGGCGATGGCCGCCGCCTTCGTCGTGCCGGAGGTCGTGGTCGGGCGATCGGCGGATGGCACCCGCTGGGTGACCACCATCGGTGACTCGGAGCCCGAGCTGCGCGCCCCGCCGGCAGCGGAGCCACGGGCCGGACGGTTCGAGGTCGAGGGCGTGCAGGACCCCGACGCCTGGATGGAGACGGTGGCGCAGGCCACGAAGCGGATCCTGGCCGGCGACTTCGAGAAGGTCGTCCTGGCCCGCGAGGTGCGGGTCACGGCCGACGAACCGCTCCCCCGGGTCGCGCTGCTCCAGCGCCTGCGCCGGTCGTTCCCGGGGTGCTTCACGTTCGCCGTCGACGGGATGGTCGGGGCTTCGCCGGAGCTGCTCGTGTCGCGCAGCGACGACACGGTGCGCGCCCACCCGATGGCCGGCACGGCGCCCCGGGGCGGCGACCCGGCCACCGACGCCCGCCTCGCCGCGCAGCTGCTGTCCTCCGCCAAGGACCGAGCGGAGCACCAGATCACCATCGACATGGTGTGGGAGACCCTGCTCCCGTTCTGCTCCTACGTCGACTCGGAACCGGAGCCGTCGATCGTCGCCGTCGCCAACGTCCAGCACCTGGCGTCGCTCGTCGAGGGGCGCCTGTCGCACCCGCCGGCGTCGGTGCTGGAGCTCGTCGCCGCCCTGCACCCCACGCCGGCCGTGGCCGGCTGGCCGCTGGCCCCGGCGCTGGAGTTCATCGCCGCGAACGAGGGCATCGACCGCGACCGCTACGCCGGAGCGGTCGGCTGGGTCGACGCCGCCGGCAACGGGACGTGGGCCGTCGGCATCCGCTCGGCGATCGTCGATGGCCCGACCGCCCGGCTCTTCGCCGGCGTCGGCGTCGTGTCGGACTCCGACCCGCTCGCCGAGCTGGCCGAGACCGAGGCGAAGTTCCAGGCGGTCCTGTCGGCGATCGTCAGGCCGTGACGGTGGTGGTGCCCGACGCCTCCCGGGCATCACCGAGCACCTGCTCCCGGAAGTCCTGCACGCTGTAGGCCACCAGCGAGACGTCGGTCTCGGCGACGGCGGTCGCCGACCGGGGGAACCCGAGCAGCGGGCCGAGCTCGCCGAAGTACTCGCCGGCGCCGA
Source organism: Acidimicrobiales bacterium (assembly GCA_036275235.1). Classification (GTDB taxonomy): domain Bacteria; phylum Actinomycetota; class Acidimicrobiia; order Acidimicrobiales; family Salinilacustritrichaceae; genus Salinilacustrithrix. The sequence continues at coordinate 7,316 of DASUEE010000126.1, forward strand.
GCGTGGCGAGGACCTCCTGCCCGCCCTCGGCGAGTCGCCGCTCGATGCGGACGGTGCCGGCGGCGATGACGTAGACGAGCTCGCTGCGATCGCCCTGCTCGAAGATCGTCGCGCCCGCCGGCACCTCGACGGTGCGGGGCGGCTGCTCGTCCTCGCGGAAGTCGGGGACGAGGTGCACGACCCGGTCGGCGATCGGTACGAGGCGGTCGTCGTGGCTGGACACGACGATGCACCGGCCGTCGGAGCGCAGGTCGCGCAGGAGCGAGATGATGCCCTCGGCCTGGATGTAGTCGAGGTTGGCGGTCGGCTCGTCGGCGAGGAGGACGGCGGGATCCGCCGCGAGGCCGCGGGCGACCGCGACCCGCTGCTGCTGGCCGCCGGAGAGCTTGGCCGGCTTGTGCCGGGTGCGCTCGGCCAGGCCGACCCGCTCGAGCAGGCGGTCGGCCCGCTCGAGCGCCCGACTGCGCTTGACCCCGGCCATGAGCAGGGGCATCGCCACGTTCTCGCGGGCCGAGAGCGACGCCACCAGGTTGAACGCCTGGAAGACGAAGCCGACGGTCTTCTGCCGGTACTCGCTCAGCGCTGCGCCACGCAGGGAGTCCACCTGGTGCCCGCCCACCGTGACGCGACCCGACGTGGGCTGCAGGATGCCGCCCAGCACGGACAGGAGCGACGTCTTGCCGCAGCCGGACGGGCCGAGCAGCACCACCAGCTCGCCCGCCGAGGCGTCGAGGTCGAGGCCGTCGATGGGCCGGACGGCGTAGCCGCCGCTGGCGTACTCGATGACGAGGTCGCGGACCTCGACGGTCGCCGCCGTCACGAGCCCGGTCCCGCGAACGCGAGCGCCGGGTCCGTCCCGACGGCCTTGCGCAGGCCGACGGCGCCGGCGAGCAGGGACACGAGCACGGCGGTGATCGGGATCTGGTAGAAGGCCCGGGTGGGCACGGAGACCTCCAGCGGGAAGACGGGCACGAGGGCCAGCTGGAGCACGGCGGCGATGAGCGCCGCGGCCAGCGCGGTGAGCGCGCCCTGGAGCGCGATGGAGCCGGCCATCTGGCCGGTGGAGCCGCCGACGGCCTTCAGCACGGCGACGTCCCGGCGGCGCTCGAGCGCCGACAGGTACACCATCGTCCCGATGATCATCGCGGCGACGAACCACAGCAGGACGCGGATGATCTCGATCGACGAGATCGCGCCGTCGAGCGGGCGCAAGCCGTCCGTGGCGATCTCGTCCGGGCTCCGCACGGCGAAGCCGTCGGGCGCCGACTCGGGCACCTCCGGGAGCAGCACCGCCGTCGCGATCGGCTGGCCGCGGTAGACGAGCTCTTGGGCGTCACCCAGATCCATGAAGACCAGCGGCATGCCGGCGAACATCGTGGTGCGATCGGTCGTCCCGGTGACGCGGAAGCGGGCGCTGCCGAGGGTGATCTCGTCGCCGGGCGACACGCCGGCGGAGTCGTCGACCACCACCTCTCCCGCGGCCGCCGGGAGCGCCCCCGACTCCACCTCCGGCTGCCCGAGACCACCCGACCGGAAGCCGATGATGACCACGTCGGTCTGCGCGGACGCACCGTTGATGCTGTGGCGCGCCACCACCACCGGGGCGGCGCCCGCGCCGAGGGCAGATGCCGTGTCGTCCGGCATGGTCGAGGCGGCGGTGAACGCGCCCGACACGCCGTCACGCACGACCCAGGCCTCTGCGCCGAGCGCATCGACGGTGTCCTCGGGTTCGAGGTGGAACTGCTCGATGAGCCCCGTCATGAGGAACAGCAGCGCCAGCACCACGGACGTGCCCGCGATGACGGCGGCGAACCGGACGGCGCGGTGCTGCAGGTCCCGGATGGTCAGCAGCAGCATCCCGTACCCCCTCCACCGCCGGCGCGCCTGGGAGAGCACGGTCCCGGTCGACGCCGTGGCCCGAACGTACCCGACGTCGTCAGGCTCGTTGCTGCGCGCCCATCGCCGGAGCACCGGACGGACGCTGCTCTCGGCCGTGGACGCGATGTGCTCGGCCGTCGAGAAGTCGAGCAGCCCGCCGCCGTCGACCGAGACGTCGACGTAGAGGTCGGCGACCCGCTCGTCGACCACGCGGTCGCGGTCTCGCACCGAGGCGATGAGCATCGACCGCACCACCGTGGTGAGCAGCCCCGGTGGGGCGGCTGCCGCGCGCCGCCGGCCGAGCAGCGCGCGGATGCCCGAGACCGTGATCCCGTCGTCGGTGGCGGACCGGGGTCCGTCGGCAGGGGCCACGTCGATCGCGACGAGCTGGCCCGACGGGTTCCGCCGTCGCATCTCGTCGACCGGCACGTTGTCGAGGATGCCGCCGTCGACGTGGAGCTCCCCTTCGAACGGGACCGGCGGCAGCACGCCCGGGATGGCGATGCTGGCCCGGATCGCGTCGACGAGCGGACCGCGGTCGTGGTAGCGGGCCCCGGCGGTCGTGAGGTTGGTGGACACGCAGAAGTACGGGATCCACAGGTCGGCGATGTCGATGTCGCCGAAGCGGGCCCGCAGCTTGGTGGCGATGCGGTGGCCCTTGAGCACCGACACCGACGGCAGGGTGTAGTCGAAGATGTGGCGGAACTGCTCGAGCGCGAGCTGGCGCACCTCCTCGGCGGTCCAGCCCATCGCCGGCCCGGCCGCCATGATCGCTCCGATGCTGGTGCCGCCGATCATGTCGATCGGCACGTTCAGCTCCTCGAGCGCGGCGAGCACCCCGAGGTGGGCGAAGCCGCGCGCACCGCCGCCGCCGAGCACGATCGACGTGCCCCGCCCGGAGAGCAGGCGAGCGAGCCGGTGCAGCGAGACGGGGTCTCCGCGACGGAGGTGGTGGTGCGAGCTGACCGGACGGAGGTCGATCCAGCGGCGCGTCCCCGACGGGAGGTCGATGTCGGCGGCGTGCACCAGCGCCAGCGCCACCTTCGGGTGCTTCTGCCGCTCGATGAGGCGCCACATCTCCGCCTCATAGGCGCCGGGCTGCGGATCGGACCCGGCGTCGGCGACGACGAGCACCTGGTCGGACCAGCGCAGGGCCCGCCGGCTCCACGCCGACCACGAGGGGTCGAGGCCGTAGACCAGGAACCGGTTCCGCTCCTGCAGCTCCTCGAGCCAGTACGAGAGGCGGACGGCGCCGACGTCGTCGTCGTCGACGTCGGCGATGCCGGGACGCCCGAGCTCGGCCTCGATCGCCGCCCGGTCGACGTAGCGGGCCTCCGGTCCGAACGCCTCCGCGAGCTGGCGGCCGAGTGCGTCGGCGTCGACCCCGGTCGAGCCGGCCACGAAGGCGACCGACAGGTGCTGGGGTCGGGCCTCGCGGAGGTGGCCGGTCCGCCGCAGGACCGTGTGGGCGACCGCCAGGCCGGCAGCCGGGTACCGGGCGACGAGTGCGTCGAAGGCCGCACGAGAGAACCGCACGAGCTGGCTGTCGCGCACGGCGTAGACCGTGGCGGTCCGGTGGGAGTCCTCGAGCAGCGCCATCTCGCCGGCGATCTCCGACCGCCCGATCTCGCCGACCTCGACCTCGACGCCACCCTCTCCCGTCCGGAACGCGCGGAGGCGACCCGTGACGACCAGGTAGGCGGCGTCGCCCTCGTCGCCCTCCTGGAACAGCCGCGTGCCGGCGCGCACGGGCACCCACTCCATGAGGTCCTTGATCGTGGTGAGCACCTCGGTGTCGAGGTTGCCGAACAGCGAGTTCAGCTGACCCACCAGCTGGGTCTCGCGGAGCCGCTCGGACGCGTGCCGGGCGAGCCGCTCCGCCTCCATGGGATGGGCGACGAGGAGCCGGCGGAAGCCCACGGCGGAGATCGCCGTGACCGTCGAGGGCGCGCTGGCCCGGACGGTGGCCGAGCGCTCGTCCCCCGCCAGCAGCGCGATCTCGCCGACGGTCGCACCCGGCTCGAGCCGGGACAGCACCTGCTCGGAAGCATCGGCGCCGAGCACGACCTCGAGCTCCCCCGCAAGGAGCACGTAGAGCTCGTCGGCCGCGTCGCCCTGCGCGACGAGGACGTCGCCGACGGCGAGCGACACCGTGCGCATCTCGCCGGCGATCTCGACGAGGGCGTCGGGTCCGAGTGTGCGCGCGAGGTCCGACCCCGCGAGCAGCTCCGCACGCCCACTGGCAACTCCGCCATCCGGCATCGCACCACCCCCCTGTTTCGCGCCATGGTGGCACGCCGCGGTCGGGCGCGTCGTGCGGAGCAGGTGCGCGCGTGCGGGAACTGTGTCATCGTTCCCCCCGGTGGACCCCGCCGTCGGGGTGCGGGTCCGGGCGAGGTGCACGTTGGTCGTCACCGAAGACATCCTCCGGATCGCGAACGCGATCCCTGACTACGACGTCGAGCGCGAGCTCGGTCGCGGCGGGATGGGCATCGTGTTCTTCGGCCGTCACCGACGGCTGCTGCGCGGCGCGGCGATCAAGGAGCTGCCGCCGTCGATCTCGGTCGAGGAGCAGGTGCGCGAGCGCTTCGCCACCGAGGCGCAGACGCTCGCCGGACTGGCCCACCCGCACATCGTCCCGATCTTCGACTACGTCGAGCGCGACGGCGAGTGCCTGATCGTGATGGAGGAGCTGCCCGGCGGCTCCGTCTGGGACCGCTTCACCTCGGAGGGGCTCACGCCCCCCACCGCGTGCGCCGTCGTGATGGCGGCGTGCGCGGCGCTGCAGCACGCCCACGACCGCGGGGTGCTCCACCTGGACATGAAGCCGGACAACCTGATGTTCGACGCGCAGTCGGCCGTCAAGGTCACCGACTTCGGGATCTCCCAGGTCATCACCGGCGGGCGGACGATGGGCACGGTCGACGGGCAGGTGCTGGGCACCCCGGCGTACATGTCACCCGAGCAGGCGCGTGGCGAGCAGCTGACGGCGGCCAGCGACGTGTACGCAGCCGGCGTGATGCTCTACGAGCTGCTGTCCGGTCAGCTCCCCTGGCACGGGGCGACCACCGCCGCCGAGCTGCTGCAGCAGCGCCTCGACGAGGACCCGATCCCGATCAGCGTGCAGGCACCGCACGTCCCGCCGGCGGTCGCCGACGTCGTGATGCGCTCGATCGCCCGCGACGTCGACGAGCGCTACCAGGGGGCCGAGGAGTTCGGCGTGGCGATCGGCGAGGCGTGCGCCAGGTCCTGGGGGCCGACGTGGATCGACCACGCCGGCGTCGCGATCGTCGGTTCCGAGAAGCTCTCCCTCGCCGCCCGCACCACCACGCACCTCGGTGCCGGCTCGGCTCCGGCCGACGTGGCGGGTACGGAGGTCCTCGACCTCACCGATCCGCCGGCGAGACCGGCCGCCGCTCCACCCGGGGCAGCGGTCACGGGCGGAGGCCCGGTCGCAGCACCCGCCACCGGCGCCGTGAGCCCCGCCGCCCACGCGGCGCCCGCGACAGGAGCCGTCACCCCCGCCGCGCCCGACATCGACGGGGGCGACACCGCCGAGCCGGCGCCGGAGCTCGAGTTCGACGTCATCCGGGCGTCTTCGGCGGACCCGAGGATCAGCGGCGTCGACCTCTACGGCCTGGAGCTCGCCGACCTCGTCAACGTCCGCGACATCCTGTCGCCGCCCGGCACGCCGTGGCGCCCGATCGTCCTCGCCGGGGTGCTGTTCGCCGGAGCGGCGCTCGTCGGCGCGATCGGGCTCGGTGGCCACGACCGGGCCGGCTCCGTCGAGGGCGGGCAGGTGCTGCTCGCG
>DASUEE010000127.1:0-5340 GCA_036275235.1 Acidimicrobiales bacterium
GCCCGCATGGCCGAGACCACCCCGCTCCCGCCACCCGGACCCGGCGCGCCGACGCCCCCCATCGCCCTCGCCGGCGGCGCCGCCTCCGCCCGGCCCCGCCTCGGCCCGATGGTGCCGGTCCCCGAACCCGTGCTCGACCGCCTCGCCAAGACCGGCGCCCGGGTGAGCACCGACGCCGCCGTGCGGGCCGAGGCCAGCCGCGACTGGTGGCCCGGGGCGATGATCTGGGCGACGCAGGGCGAGGTCGCCGGACTCGCCGGCGCCGTGGTCACGCCCACCGAGCCGGGCCAGGTCGGCGCCGTGCTGCGGCTGTGCAACGCGGCCAAGGTCCCGGTCACCACCGCCGCCGGCCGGTCCGGTGTGTGCGGCGCGTCCATCCCCGTGTTCGGCGGCGTCATCCTCGACATGACGGGGATCGCCGGCATCGTGGACGTCGACGAGGAGTCGATGGTGCTCGACGTGCGGCCCGGCACCTTCGGCGACCACCTGGAGTCGGAGCTGCGCGGACGAGGCCTCACCGTCGGCCACTGGCCCCAGTCGGTGGCGCTGTCCACGGTCGGCGGTTGGGTCGCCTGCCGGGGCGCCGGGCAGCTCTCCAACCGGTACGGGAAGATCGAGGACATGGTCGTCGGGCTCGACGTCACCCTCGCCGACGGCTCCGAGCTCACCACGGGCGGCGCCCCACGAGCCGCCGTCGGCCCCGACCTCACCCAGCTCTTCGTCGGCTCGGAGGGCACGCTCGGCGTGCTCACCGGCGTGCGGCTGCGCCTGCACCCGGCACCGGCCGCCGAGCGCCACGCCGCCGTCTCCTTCGCCACCTTCGCCGCCGCCAACGACGCCTGCCGGCGCATCGTGCAGCGCGGCCTGCCGCCCGCCGTGCTGCGCGTGTACGACGCCACCGAGGCCGACCGCAGCTACCAGACCGGCGACGTCGCCGTGCTGCTGGTGATGGACGAGGGCGACCCCGCCGTGGTCGACGCGTCGATGTCGATCGTCGCCGACGAGTGCGCCCGCGACGGCGAGGCGCTCGACGAATCCCTGGTGGGGCGCTGGCTCTCGCACCGCAACGAGGTCTCCGCCCTGGAGGCCCTCATCGGCAAGGGCTACGTGGTCGACACCATGGAGGTCACGGTGCCCTGGTCGCGCCTCGACCCCGTCTACCGGGACACGACCGAAGCCCTGCGAGGGGTGCCCGGCGTCCTGGCGGCGAGCGCCCACCAGTCCCACGCCTACGTCGACGGCGCCTGCCTGTACTTCACCTTCGCCGCCAGGGTCGACGACGAGGCTGGCTCCACCGCGGCGCGCGACCGCTGCTACCGCGACCTGTGGGACGCCGGCCAGCGCGCCGTCCTCGCCGGCGGCGGCACCCTCAGCCACCACCACGGGGTGGGCCTCAACCGCAGCCGGTTCACCGCCGAGGCCCTCGGCGCCGGGCACGCCGTCCTCCAGTCGGTGAAGGACGCGCTCGACCCGAACGGGATCCTCAACCCCGGGAAGCTCGGGCTGCGGTCCCCCTTCGGCGAGGTGGCCTACCCGTGATCAGCGACCTCGTGTCGCCGCGGGCCGTGGCCGTCGGCGCCGGCATCGCCCTCGCCATCTGCGTGCCCGCGGCGATCCTCGCCCAGGTGCTGGACGAGGCCGGCTCGGTCGACGACGACTCGTCGTGGCTGCTCGTGCTGTTCGCCGTGATCCTGGTGGGCATGGGCATCGGCGGCCACGCCGCCGCCGTGCGCCGCCTCGACGCGCCGCTCACGAACGGTGCCGTCGCGGCCCTCGCCGCCTACCTGCTCGTGCAGGGCATCGGGGCGGTGCGCCTGCTCGCCTCCGGCGACGACGTGACGTGGGCGGCGATCCCGTTCTTCGCCCTCCTGTCCGCCTCGGCCGGCATGGCCGGGGCCCTCGTCGCCGACCACCGCGCCCGCCGACCCCGCTGATGGCCGAGGGATGACGGTCCTCGTCGTCGACGCCGGTACGTCCGGCGTCCGCTCGCTCGCCCTCCGTCCCGACGGCACCGTGGCCGCCGAGGCCCACGTCGAGGTCCTGCCCTCCTCCCCCGCCCCCGGCCTGGTGGAGCTCGACTCCGCCGCCACGGCCGCGGCCGCCCTCGAGACCGCCCGCACCGTCCTCGAGCAGGTGGGGCCCGTCGACGCCGTGGGCATCACGGACCAGCGGGCGTCGACGGTGGCGTGGGATGCCCGCACCGGCGAGCCGGCCGGACCCGGCATCGGCTGGCAGGACCTGCGCACGGTCGGGCGGTGCCTCGAGCTGCAGCCCGAGGGCGTGCGGCTCGCGCCGAACGCTTCGGCGACCAAGGCCGAGTGGCTGGTCCAGCACGTCGACGTCCCGGTCGAGCACCTCCGCATCGGCACCGTCGACACCTGGCTGGCGTGGGTCCTCTCCGAGGGGTCGTGCCACGTCACCGATGCGTCGAACGCGCTCGTCACCGGCATGTGGGACCCGGCCGCCGGTTGGCGGGAGGACCTGCTCGGCCTCCTCGGCGTGCCGGCATCGTCGCTGGCCGCAGTCGTCGACTCCGCCGGGGTGGTCGGCGAGGCCCGCTCCCTCCCCGGTGGACCACCCATCGCCGCGCTCGTCGGCGACCAGCAGGCATCGCTCCTCGGGCAGGGCGCGATCCACCGGGGCGACGCCAAGCTGACGCTCGGCACGGGCGGGATGCTCGACGTGTGCCTCGGCGCCGAACCGGGCCCGTCGCCCCGGCACGGCACGTTCCCGATGATCACGTGGCGGATCGGTGGCGTCGACACGTGGGGCCGCGAGGCCGTGATGCTCGCCGCCGGCTCGTGCGTGGAGTGGCTCCGCGACGGGCTCGGCATCATCGACCGGGTCGGCGACTCGGAGGCGCTCGCCGCGTCGGTGCCCGACGCCGGCGACGTGGTCTTCGTGCCGGCGCTGTCCGGTCTCGGCACCCCGGACTGGGATCACGGCGCCCGTGGCCTGCTCGTCGGCATCACCCGGGCGACGACCTCGGCCCACCTGGCGCGCGCCGTCCTGGAGGGCGTCGCCCTGCGCGCCGCCGCGCTCGTCGACGCCGCCGAGGCCGACGCCGGCGTGCACGTCGAGGTCCTGCGCCTGGACGGTGGCATGAGCGCCAACCGGGTGGTGGTGCACGCCCTCGCCGACGCCACCGGACGTCCGATCGAGGTGTCCGCCGAGCGGGAGGCCACGGCGCTCGGTGCGGGGTTCCTCGCCGGCGTGGCGGTCGGGACCTGGAGGGACCTGGCCGACGCGGTGGCGACCCGGCCGAGGGGCGAGCGGGTCGAGCCCTCCGGCCGGCTCGACCGCCACCGGTTCGCCGACGCCGTCGGGCGTGCCCGAGGCTGGATCCCCGAGCTCTCCTCCCTCTCGCTGTGACCACGCATCCCCCCTCCCCCGAGCGCCGGTCCTTCCTGGCCCGCTTCACGCCCCCCGGGCTGCCGGCGACGCCCGGCCAGCAGCTGCCGGTGACGACGTTCGCCGCGTTCGCGGCCGGCATCGAGCGCACCCTCGTCGCCGCCTACGACTCGCTCCTCGACCGCGTGTCCGAGGAGGTGCGGCCGCTCCTCGAGACCTACCGGGCCCACCACCGCGAGCACGCCGAGGTCCTCGCCGGGCTGGCGGCCGGCGAGGATGGCGTCGGACCCGACGAGGGGTTGGTGGCCTCCCTGACGCCCCGGATCGACGAGATCTCCGGGACGTCCGACGCGCTGGTGCTGGCGCGGGAGCTCGAGGACCGCATGGCCGCCACCTACGCCCACGCCCTGACGCGACTCGAGGACGCCGACGCCGCGGGCGAGGTGGCGTCGGTCCTCGCCGTGGAGGCATCGCACGGCGCGTCGCTCGGCGAGCTGGTCGAGGACGCCCTCGACGCCCGCTTCCCCGACGGCGCGTTCGAGACCACGGACCAGAGCCGGGGGTTCTCCCCGGGCACGGGAGCGCCGGGATGACGCGCGGCCTGGGACGAGACCTCCGGGCGGCCCAGCTGGCCCAGGCGCGAGCCCTGCCGCGCTGGCTGGAGGCGCTCCACGGGGCGGTCGGCGGCGAGGGGACCGGCGACCTCGCCCGGCTCATCGGCGTGCCGACCCGACGCCAGGTGCTGCGGATCGGCGGGCTGGGCATCGCCGGCGCCGCGCTCCTCGCGGCCTGCAGCGACGAGGGCGACCCCGAGCCGCCGGAGCGCCGGCCGGGGACCACGTCCACCACGCTGCCCGACGGACCGTCGGCCGGCCCCGACGCCGACATCGTGCTCCTGAACACCGCCCTGTCCCTCGAGGTCCTGGCGATCGATGCCTACCGGCGCGCCGGCGAGACCGGGCTGGTGGGCTCCGCCGCGGTCACCGACGCGTTCGCGATGTTCCAGGCCCACCACGCCGCGCACCGCGACGCGCTGATCGGTGTGGTGGAGGCTGCGGGTGTCGAGCCGTTCGCGATCCCCAACCCGGTGGTCCGCGTCGCCTTCGTCGACCCCGAGCTGCAGGCGGCGGTCGCCGAGGGCGACCTCGTCCGCCTCGCCCACGACATCGAGCGCGCCGCCGCGCAGACCTACGTGTGGGCGACCGGCACGCTCAGCACCGCCGACCTGCGTGGCCGGGCGATGTCGATCGGCGCCGTCGAGGCCCGCCACGCGGCGGTGCTCGACGCCATCGGCGAGCTGGCCGAGGAGTCCCCGGCGAGGTTGCCGCGGACGAACCCGCTGCCGGCCGACGCCCTCGTCGAGGGCTGACCCGGGCGGGGTTCAGGCGATCCCGAGGCGCTTGCCCATCGCCAGCCCGACGCCGACGACGGCGACCGTCGCGGTGAGCAGCTGGCGGGTCGGGCGGCGCAGCGGGGCGGGAGCGAGGATGGCGAGCACGGGGTTCTCCGGGTGCGACGGCGGGTCGTGCCGAACGGCCCCGCTCCTTCCCCACCCGCGCCGCCCGTGATGCGGGATGTGCCCGAGTTCACAGCTGTGCCACCGACGACCCACCGCTGGCACACTGGGCACTGCGATGGTGAGTCGGACCGGTGACCGCGGTCGTCCCCCGGGACGGCTGAGGAAGGTCGGGGCTCCGCAGAGCAGAGCGCTGGCGAGAGCCAGGACGGGGCGACCTGTCGGATCAGGGCAACAGAGAGAAGACCGCCGATGGCCGGGTCCGCCCGGCACAGGTGAGGGTGAAACGGTGCGGTAAGAGCGCACCAGCGTCGGGGGCGACCCCGGCGGCTCGGCAACCCCCGCTCGGAGCAAGGCCAAGCGTGCCGCGGGTTGCTCGCCCGATCGGCCAGGTGGGCCGCACAGATGGATGGTCACCCACGGGGCGTCAGCCCCGGGACAGAACCCCGCCTACAAGCCGGCTCACCATCGCT
>DASUEE010000128.1:0-7980 GCA_036275235.1 Acidimicrobiales bacterium
ACGGGCGACGTGCTCACCGGCGTCGTCGCCGCGCTCCTGGCCGCCGGCCTCGAGCCGCTCGACGCCGCCGCGGTGGGGGCCCACGTCCACGGGCTCGCCGGCCGGTGGGGTCCCCGCTCCGGCACGGTCGCCTCCGACGTCGTCGACGGCATCCCCGACGCGCTCGGCGGGCTCCTCGGCGAGCCCGGTGACGATGACGGCTGAGGACCTCGGGGGCTCCGTCGCCCACGTCGACCTCGACGCCGTGGCCCACAACGTCGCGCTGCTGGCCGACCGCGCCGGTGGCGCCCAGGTCTGCGCCGTGGTGAAGGCCGACGGCTACGGCCACGGTGCCGTCCCCGTCGCCCGTGCCGCGATCGCCGCCGGCGCGACCTGGCTGGCGGTCGCCCACGTGGAGGAGGGGCGCACGCTGCGCGCCGCCGGCGTCGACGCACCGCTGCTCGTCCTGAGCGAACCAGACCCGTCCGCCGTCGACGTCGCGCTCACGTGCGGGATGCACCTCACCGCGTACCGGCCGCCCTTCCTGGACGCCGTGGCATCGCGCGCCCGCGAGCTCGGCGTGCCGGCGGCGCCCGTGCACCTCAAGGTCGACACGGGCATGCGGCGGGTGGGCTGCGAACCCCACGACGCCGTCGGGCTCGCCCAGCGCATCGCCGAGGACCCGCACCTGCACCACGCCGGCACCATGACCCACCTGGCGGTGGCCGACGAACCCGGCAACCCGGGCACCGACGCACAGCTGGCCCGGTTCGAGGCGGTGCTCGACGAGCTGCGGGCGGCCGGGATCGACCCGGGCCTGCGCCACGCTGCGAACTCGGCCGCCACCCTCCTGCACCCGCGCAGCCACCTCGACCTGGTCCGGGTGGGCATCGCGGTCTACGGCATCCCGCCCGCCGCGGTCCTGGCCGGCGTGGCACCTCTGCGGCCGGCGCTGCGCTGGACGTCGACCGTCCGGTTCGTGAAGCCGGTGTCCCGCGGCGAGGGCGTGTCCTACGGCCACCGCCACGTGTTCGAGCGCGACACCGTGGTGGCGACCGTACCGGTCGGGTACGCCGACGGTGTGCGGAGGCGCTACGGGCTGGCCGGGGGACAGGTGCTCGTCGGCGGGCGTCGCTGCCCGGTCGTCGGCGTCGTCACGATGGACCAGCTGGTGGTCGACGTCGGCGACCTCGACGTCGAGGTGGGCGACGAGGTGGTGCTGGTCGGCACCCAGGGCGACGACGAGATCGCAGCCACCGAGGTGGCGCTCGCGCTCGACACGATCGGGTACGAGGTGACGTGCGCGATCAGCCCGCGCGTCGTCCGCCGCCACCACGGGGGCCCGTCGTGATCACCGACGTCGTCGGCATCCGGGTCGGACACTGGACCGACGCCGACGCCCGCACCGGCTGCACCGTGGTCCTGCTCCCCGAGGGCACCGTCGCGTCGGGGGAGGTGCGCGGCGGGGCGCCCGCCACGCGCGAGTTCGCCCTCCTCGACCCGCTTCGCATGGTCACGCGCGTCGACGCCGTGGTGCTCGCCGGGGGGTCCGCCTTCGGGCTCGCCGCGGCCGACGGGGTCATGGCCCACCTCGAGCAGGCAGGCGTCGGGTACGAGACGGCCGGCGGGCGCGTGCCCATCGTGGTCGCGCTCGCCCTCTACGACCTGACCACCGGCGACGGGTCGGTCCGTCCCGGCCCCGAGCAGGGCCGGCTCGCGGCCGAGGCGGCCGCAGGCGGCGACGTGGGCACGGGCACCGTCGGCGCCGGCACGGGCGCGACGGTCGCCAAGTGGCGGGGTCCGGAGCACCGCCGTCCCGGCGGCCTGGTGACGGCCAGCGTGCGCGGCCACGCCGGGCTCGTCGTCAGCGCCCTGGTGGCGGTCAACGCCTTCGGCGAGCCCGGCGCCAGCCCGCAGGACGTGGTCGAGGGCACCCTGCACGGGTCCGACATCACGCCCGGCGAGAACACCACGATCGGCCTGGTCGCCACGAACGCCCGCCTCGACAAGGTCGCCTGCCACCTGCTGGCGCAGTCCGCCCACGACGGGCTGGCCCGTGCCGTGTCGCCGGTCCACACCGCCGTCGACGGCGACGCCTTCGTCGCGGCGGCCACCGGCGCCGTCGAGGCCGAGCCCGCGGTGGTGCGGAACCTGGCCGTGGCGGCCGTCGCACGCGCGGTCGGCACCCTCGCCACGGCTGATGAGGGCCGACAGCACCCGCGGTAGCGTTGCGCCGTGCTCCGGCGCGCCCACCCCCGTGCCCGGTCGGGACCCCACGCGTGACGTTGCGCGCCCGCACGACCGACGTCGAGGCCACGAGGGCGCTCGCCGCATCGATCGCCGCCCTGGCGTCGCCCGGCGACGTCATCCTGCTGTCGGGTGAGCTCGGTGCCGGGAAGACCGCGTTCGTGCAGGGGTTCGGCGCCGGGCTCGGCGTGGAGGACCAGATCACCAGCCCGACGTTCACCCTCGCCCACCAGTACGAGGGCACCCTCACCATGCACCACCTCGACGTGTACCGCCTCGAGCGCTTCGCCGAGATGGACGACATCGGCGTGTCCGAGCTCCTCGACGGCGACGGCGTCGTGCTGATCGAGTGGGGCGACGCCGTGGCGCCCGTCCTGCCGCGCGACTACCTCGAGGTGACCCTCGCCTACGGCGAGGGCGACGACGACCGCGACCTCGAGCTGCGCTGCGTCGGCAGCCGCTGGACCGCCCGGCAGCGCGTGCTCGCCGAGCACCTGCAGGACTGGACGGTCGAGTAGATGCTGATCCTCGGGATCTCCACGTCCACGAAGCAGGTCGGTGCGGCCGTCGGCGGGCACGAGGGCGTGCTCGCGTCGTCCCACTCGGCGCGGGGCAAGCGCCACGCCGAGAACCTCGCGCCGGCCATCGACTTCGTGTGCCGCCAGGCCCGCATCGAGCTCGACGAGGTCTCGGCCGTGGCCGTCGACGTCGGTCCAGGCTTGTTCACCGGCCTGCGCGTCGGCGTCGCGGCGGCGAAGGCGGTGGCCCACGCGCTCCGGGTGCCGATGATCGGCATCTCCAGCCTCGACCTGCTCGCCTGGCCGCTGCGGCACACGTCGCGCGAGATCGTCGCCGTCGTCGATGCCCGCCGGGGCGAGGTGTTCGCCGCCCGCTACCGGCCCACGCCGGGCGGGGTGCAGCGGCTCGCCGAGCCGATGGTGTGCGGCCCGGAGGACCTGCGCGCCGAGCTGCAGGCGCACGACCACGACTACCTCGTCGTCGGCGACGGCGGGCTGCGCTACGCCGACCTCCTCGACGACATCGTGTCGGTGGAGATCGCCGAGCAGCACCTCGCCTACCCGAACGCCTCGTCGCTGGTGCAGCTCGCCCACGCCCGGGCGATCCGCGAGGACTTCGTGCAGCCGTGGCAGCTCGAGCCGCTGTACCTGCGCCCGCCGGACGCGGAGATCAACTGGTCGACCCGCGAGGGGCTCGCTCCCGGCGAGGCCCGCTGATGGTCGCCGAGGCCGACCTCCGCGACGACCTCGTCCCGCCCAGCGCGCCGGTGCGCGTCGGGCCGATGCGCCGCCGCCACCTGCGGGGCGTGCTGCGCATCGAGGAGCTGGTGAACCCGCGGCCGTGGTCGCTCAGCCTCTTCCTGTCCGAGCTGCGCTACACGAGCTCGCGGGCGTACCTCGTCGCCCGGGTCGGCACCGAGATCGCCGGCTACGCCGGGCTCATGCTCGTCGCCGGCGATGGGCACATCACCAACGTCGGCGTCGACCCCGCCCACCGCCGGCAGGGGATCGCCACCCGGCTGCTGCTCGAGCTGACCCGGCGTGCGCTCGAGGAGGGGGCCGAGGCCCTCACCCTCGAGGTGCGGGTCACGAACACCGGCGCCCAGGAGCTGTACCGCCGCTTCGGCTTCGTGCCGGCCGGCGTGCGCAAGGGCTACTACCCCGCGCCGGGGGCGAACGAGGACGCCCTCATCATGTGGGCCACCGACATCGACACGCCCGCGTACCGGGCCCGGCTGCTCGACATCGAGCGGGCGCTGCCGACGCCCACCCTCCTGGAGGCCACGTGACCACCCCCGATCCCAACGCCGTGCGGACCGTCCTCGGCATCGAGACCTCCTGCGACGAGACCGCCGCCGCCGTCGTGCGCGACGGGCAGGTGCAGCTGTCCTCGGTGATCTCGAGCCAGGTCGACCGCCACGCCCGCTACGGGGGCGTGGTCCCCGAGATCGCGTCGCGCGCCCACGTCGAGATGCTGAACCCGGTGATCGCCGAAGCGATCGTGCAGGCCGGCATCGCCGACGACGAGATCGACGCCGTCGCCGCCACGTACGGGCCCGGCCTCGTCGGGTCGCTGCTCGTCGGGGTGTCCGCGGCCAAGGCGCTCGCGCTCGTGTGGGACGTGCCGTTCGTCGCAGTGAACCACCTCGAGGCCCACCTCTACGCCGCGATGCTCGAGGACCCGACCTTCGAGCTGCCCGTCGTGGTCCTGCTCGTGTCGGGCGGCCACACGATGATCGTCCACTGGGAGGACCACGGCCGCTACCACGTGCTCGGCGGCACCATCGACGACGCCGCCGGCGAGGCCTACGACAAGGTCGCCCGCTACCTCGGGCTCGGCTACCCGGGCGGGCCGGTGATCGACCGCATCAGCCTCGACGGCGACCCCGAGGCCATCGCCTTCCCGCGAGCGCTGCCCGACCGCCCGTACGACTTCTCGTTCTCCGGCCTGAAGACGGCGGTGGTGAACCACGTGCGCAAGAACCCCGACGTCACCGCCGAGGACGTCGCCGCGTCCTTCCAGGAGGCGGTCGTGGACGTGCTCGTCACCAAGACCCGCCGGGCCGCCGCCGACGTCGGCGCGAAGGGCATCAGCATCGGCGGGGGCGTGGCGGCCAACTCCCGGTTGCGCGAGCAGATCCTCACCGTCTGCGCCGAGGACGGCTTGGCCGCCTACCTGCCCGATCGCGCCAACTGCACCGACAACGCGGCGATGGTGGCGGCGGCCGGGTGGTGGCGCCTGCAGACCGAGGGGCCCTCGCCCCTCGACACCGGGGCCGACCCCGGCCTCGGGCTCGCCTCCAGCGGCGTCCGCTAGCGAGCGGGCGGCGTCCGGCCGGCGCCGCCGGCGCCCTCGTCGGGGTCGACGTCGTCCTTCACCTTCTCGAGGTTGTCGTCGACTGCGCGGTTGACCTTGTCGAGCGTGTCCTTGTACTTGCCGCCGGTCTTCTGGTCGATCGTCGACGTGGCCTTGTCGACGGCACCGCTGATCTTGTCGGCGTTCTTGGCGGCGAGGCCCTTGGCCTTGTCGATGTTCTGCTTCGTGGCCAGCTTGCGCACGCTGTTCAACAGGCCCATGGGCACGCTCCTCGGGTGGTCGTGGCCCCCATCCTGCCCGCTCGCCGCCGGTACGGTCGCTCGGGTGCTTCCGATCGACGCCGTCGACCTCACGTCGCTGGTCCTGGCCCGGAACGACGCCCACCCCGACGGCGACTGGTGGTACGACCCGCGCTCGGGTGAGTGCCTGTACCTGGGGGTCGACGACGACGCCGACCTCCAGGCCCTGGTCCGCGGGCAGCATGTCGTCGTGCCCCGCGAGCCGCAGCCTCCGAGCGACGTCGACGCGTTCTTCGAGTCCCCCGAGGCGGCCGATCTCGACGACGACGTGCTCGTCCGGCTGGCCGGTGCGCGGCGGGGACGTGGCGGGTTGCGGCGCTTCCGGGAGGTCGTGCCGCGCACGTCGGCAGCCGACGCCTGGACGGCGTTCACGGTGCGCCGGGAGTCGGCGCGTGCCATCGACTGGCTCCTCGCCCGGGGCCTGGTCGAGGACGGCCCCGCCCGCCGCCGGCGCGACGAGCTGTGGGGTGGCGGACCCGCCTGACCTCGGTACGGTGGCCTGCCGATGAGCGACGACGTCGACTCAGTCCGGCCGGACTCCGGCGACCCCACCGGGGTGCTCCCGGTGGTGCGGCCCTCGCTGGCCGACCTGCTCGCCGGCGAGCCCGTCCCACCCTTCGCGTTCCTCGTCGTGCTGAGCGGCGCCGCCCGGGGTGAGACCCTCGTCGTCGACCGGCTGCCCGCCTCGCTGGGGCGCTCGCCCGACGCCGACCTCGTGCTCGGCGACGAGTCCGTCTCGCGGCGCCACGCCGTTCTCCGGGGCGACCGGGCCGCGCTCGAGGTCGAGGACGTCGGCTCCTCGAACGGCACCTCGATCAACGGCAACCCCATGGTGGGCGCCCTCACGCTCCTGGACGGGGACCTGGTGACCTTCGGCTCGGCCACGTGCCTCGTGAAGCGGGTCGGCTAGCAGTCTCCGCTTGCGAGTGCCAACGACGTTGGTTACGGTTAGCAGTCGTCCGTATCGAGTGCTAACCGCGTCACCATGGAGGCGCCACCGATGAACCTGCAGCCCCTCGAGGATCGCATCGTCGTCCGTCCGAGCGAGTCCGAGGAGACCACGGCCAGCGGCCTGGTGATCCCCGACACCGCCAAGGAGAAGCCCCAGCAGGGCGAGGTCCTGGCCGTCGGCCCGGGCAAGCGCTCGGAGCAGACCGGCGAGCTGATCCCCCTCGACGTCGCCGTGGGCGACACCGTCGTCTACAGCAAGTACGGCGGCACCGAGATCACCTCGGGTGGTGAGGACCTGCTGATCCTCAACGCCCGCGACGTCCTCGCGATCGTCAAGTAGAGGAGCGACATGGCGAAGATCCTGAAGTTCGGCGACGACGCGCGCCGGTCCCTCGAGGCCGGCGTCAACCGCTTGGCCGACTCCGTGAAGGTCACCATCGGCCCGAAGGGCCGCAACGTGGTCCTGGAGAAGAAGTTCGGCGCCCCGACCATCACCAACGACGGCGTCTCCATCGCCCGTGAGGTCGAGCTCGACGACCCGTTCGAGAACATGGGCGCCCAGCTGGTGAAGGAGGTCGCCACCAAGACGAACGACGTCGCAGGTGACGGCACCACCACCGCAACCGTGCTGGCCCAGGCCATCTTGGTTGAAGGCATGAAGCTGGTTGCCGCCGGCATGAACCCGATGGATCTGAAGCGCGGTATCGACAAGGCCGCCGCCGTGATCGTCGAAGATCTGAAGAAGCTGTCGAAGCCGTGCTCGGACGACAAGGCGATTGCCCAGGTCGGTACTATCTCGGCCAACAGTGACGAAGCCATCGGTCGCATCATTGCTGACGCGATGAAGAAAGTCGGCAAAGAAGGCGTGATCACCGTCGAAGAAGGTTCGGGTCTGGAAAACGAACTGAACGTCGTCGAAGGCATGCAATTCGATCGCGGTTACCTGTCGCCGTACTTCATCAACAAGCAGGAAAACATGAGCGCCGAGCATGAAAACGCGTTCGTGCTGCTCGTTGACAAGAAAATTTCCAACATCCGCGATCTGCTGCCGGTGCTGGAAGGCGTTGCCAAAGCCGGTCGTCCGCTGCTGATCATCGCGGAAGACGTCGAAGGCGAAGCGCTGGCCACTCTGGTCGTCAACACCCTGCGTGGCATCGTCAAGGTTGCTGCGGTCAAGGCCCCGGGCTTCGGCGATCGCCGCAAGGCCATGCTGGAAGACATCGCCGTGTTGACCGGCGGTACCGTGATTTCGGAAGAAGTGGGTCTGTCGCTGGAGAAAGCCACGCTGAAAGATCTCGGCCAGGCCAAGCGCATCCAGATCACCAAGGAAAACACCACGATCATCGACGGCGCTGGCGATGCCAAGGCCATCGAAGCCCGGGTCAAGCAGATCCGCGCCCAGATCGAAGAGACGTCGTCGGATTACGACCGTGAGAAGCTGCAAGAGCGCGTCGCCAAACTGGCTGGCGGCGTTGCCGTGATCAAGGTCGGTGCCACCACCGAAGTCGAAATGAAAGAGAAGAAAGCCCGCGTGGAAGACGCGCTGCACGCGACCCGTGCTGCCGTTGAAGAAGGCGTGGTCCCGGGCGGCGGTGTTGCGCTGGTCCGCACCCTGAAAGCGCTGGAAGGCCTGAAAGGCATCAACAGCGATCAGGACGCCGGCATCAAC
>DASUEE010000129.1:0-7339 GCA_036275235.1 Acidimicrobiales bacterium
CATCACCACGGCCGAGGTCGGGGTGATCAGGTTGACGACACCGGACGCGGACTGGAACGCCGTGACCACCATGGCCCGCGACACCCCGGCGAAGTCGGCGAGCGGGGCGAGCACCGGCATCGCCAGTGCGCCGTGACCCGACGTCGAGGGGACCAGGAAGGCCAGCGGGATGTTGATCAGGAACATGACCGCGCCGAAGACCGCGGACGACGTCGACGACACCGCGTTCTCCATCGAGTGCAGGACGGTGTCGGTGATCTCGGAGTTGTTCATGATCACGGTGACGCCACGGGCGAGCACGATGATCAGACCGACGCCGATGAAGTCGCCGGCGCCCTTGACGAGCGAGTCGGTGATGCCCTTCTCCCCGAGGCCGCCGAGGAGGCCGACCACGAGCGACATCATCAGGAACAGCGCCGCCAGCTCCGGGAAGTACCAGTCGAGCTGCCAGCCATAGCTGTCGGCCGACGGGCCGTTGACGACCTGGGCCCAGGGGACGATCGCGAAGATCATGAAGGCGAACGTCAGCCCCACGACCGCCAGCACGGACTTCTGCTTCCCGGTCAGGGTGGGCACCTCGCCCAGACCCCGGGCCGCGAGCTCGTCGTCGCCCTCCTGCGCCTGGACCATCGAGCGGGACGGGTCGAGCTTCACGCGCTTGGCGTAGCGCAGCACGAACCACACACCCACCGGCACGAGCACGACGTACATGAGCAGCCGGTAGCCGATCCCGTCGCCGATCGAGATCCCGGCCGCGTCGGAGGCCACGCCCGTGGCGAACGGGTTGACCGTCGAGGCCAGGACACCGATCCCGGCACCGACCAGGATGGTCGCCGCGGCCACCATCCGGTCGTACCCGAGGCTCAGCATGAGGGGGATCACCAGGGCGTAGAAGCCCAGCGTCTCCTCGGCCATCCCCTCGGTGGTGCCGCCCACCGAGAACAGCACCATCAGCGCCGCGATCACGACCGCGCCGCGGGTCGAGAACCGCTTGGCGACGCGGGCGACCCCGGTGTCGATGGCCCCGGTGCGCATCGCCATCGTGATGAAGACGCCGATCGCGAGCACGAAGAGGAAGACGCCGGCGGCGCCGTACAGCTCACCGGACTCCCAGGGCCCGATGTAGCCGGTCTCGGCCGACTGGACGCCGTAGAGGCCGTTGACCGGAGCCATGAACAGCTCCATGGCCCGGTCCCACCAGGACAGGCCGACGTCGGTCTGCTCGTAGCTGCCCGGGATCGGTCCACCCGTCTCCGGGTCGGTCTTGTAGGCGCCGGTCGGGATGACGAAGGCGAGCACCCAGACGGCGATGGTGACGAAGAAGAGCACCGTGAAGGCGCTCGGGAAGCGGAACTTGCGCCGGTCCGACGGACCTTGTGGGTCCAGTGCCGGTGCATCGGCGCGATGCAGCGTTGCGGACATGTGAGTCTCCTTGTGAGGTCCCCGGACTCCACGCAATCACCGCGGGACGCCGCGCGACGCTGGCCAACGGCCCCAGCAGGCGGGACCTTCGCCCCTCTCGGCGGGGTGCCCGCGGGGGGAAGCGTGGAAGGTCCGGGGGACCACCACCAGGAGGAAAGACATGTTCCACGTGGACTCCGAGGCCGGCCGACTCAAGCAGGCGATCCTGCACAGGCCGGGCCTCGAGCTGAAGAGACTCTCACCGACCAACCACGACGAGTTCCTCTTCGACGACGTGCTCTGGGTCAAGCGGGCCAAGGAGGAGCACGACGCCTTCGCCGAGACGCTCCGCGAAGCCGGCGTGAAGGTGCACCTGCTCGACCAGCTGCTGCGCGAGACCGTCGCCATCCCCGAGGCGCGCAAGCACATCCTCGAGGGGTCCTTCGACGAGCGCGTGTTCGGCCCGCTGGCCGTCGACGCGCTGTACTCCGCCTTCGCCGACTTCGACGACGACGCCCTCGTCGAGCACCTCGTCGGCGGGATCACCAAGCGGGAGATGCTGGAGCACGTCACGGCGCCGAGCTCGGTCGTGTTCGCCTCCCTCGAGCTCGACGACCTGCTGCTCCCGCCGCTGCCGAACCACCTGTTCACCAGGGACACCTCCGCGTGGATCTACGACGGGGTCTCGGTCAACTCGATGCGCAAGAAGGCGCGCTCGCGCGAGACGGTCCACTACGAGGCCATCTACCGCTGGCACCCGCTGTTCGCGTCCGGTGGGTTCCACGTGTGGTCCGAGGGCACGGTCAACGGCCCGGCGACCACCGAGGGCGGGGACATCCACGTGATCGGCAACGGCGCCGTGCTCGTCGGGATGAGCGAGCGCACCACCCCCCAGGGCGTGGAGCGGCTGGCCAAGCGCCTCTTCGAGGGTGGACAGGCCCGCACCATCGTGGCGCTGTCGATGCCGCAGAGCCGCGCGTTCATGCACCTCGACACCGTGATGACCATGGTCGACGAGGAGACCTTCACCAAGTACGTCGGTCTCGGGATGCTGCCCTCGTACACGATCGAGCCGGGCGGTGACCTCGGCGAGCTGCAGATCACCGCGAACCCGGCCGAGGACATGCACGGCGCGATCGCCCGTGCGCTCGGGCTCGACAGCATCCGCGTCCTCACCCCCACCCAGGACGTCACGTCCGCCGAGCGTGAGCAGTGGGACGACGGCTGCAACGTGCTCGCGGTGAGCCCCGGCGTCGTCGTGGCCTACGAGCGCAACGTCACGAGCAACACCTACCTGCGCAAGCACGGCGTCGAGGTCATGACGATCGACGGCAGCGAGCTCGGCCGTGGCCGGGGCGGTCCGCGCTGCATGACCTGCCCCATCGAGCGAGAGGCGATCTGAGCCATGGCCTACAACCTGCGCAACCGCAGCTTCGTCAAGGAGCTCGACTTCACCCCGAAGGAGTGGACGTTCCTCATCGACCTCGCGGCCGAGCTGAAGATCGCGAAGTACGCCGGGTCCGAGCAGCCCCGGCTGGTCGGCAAGAACATCGCGCTCATCTTCGAGAAGACCTCGACGCGCACCCGCTGCGCGTTCGAGGTCGCGGCCTTCGACCAGGGCGCGCGCGTGACCTACCTCGACCCCACCGGCTCGCAGATCGGGCACAAGGAGTCGATGGAGGACACCGCGCGGGTGCTCGGACGGATGTACGACGGCATCGAGTACCGCGGCTCCGCCCAGGCCAACGTCGAGACCCTGGCGGCCTACGCCGGCGTCCCGGTGTGGAACGGGCTCACCGACGAGTGGCACCCCACGCAGATGCTGTGCGACATGCTCACGATGCGCGAGCACTCGGGCAAGGCTGACCGGGAGATCTCGTTCGCCTACCTCGGCGACGCCCGGAACAACGTCGGCAACTCGCTGCTGGTCGCCGGCGCCATGATGGGCATGGACGTGCGCATCGTCGCCCCCCGGTCGTTGTGGAACCCCGACGACGTGGTCAAGGAGGCGCAGCGGATCGCCGGCGAGACCGGGGCCCGGATAACCCACACCGAGTCCGTCGAGGAGGGCGTCCGTGGCGTCGACTTCGTCTACACCGACGTGTGGGTGTCGATGGGCGAGCCGAAGGAGACCTGGCTCGAGCGGATCGAGCTGCTCGAGCCGTACCAGGTGAACATGGACCTGATCCGGCTGACCGGCAACCCCCGGGTCAAGTTCATGCACTGCCTGCCCGGCTTCCACGACCGGCACACCACGGTCGGCGAGGAGCTGTTCCAGAAGACCGGGATGGAGGCGCTCGAGGTGACCGACGAGGTGTTCGAGTCGCGCCACTCGATCGTGTTCGACCAGGCGGAGAACCGCATGCACACGATCAAGGCCGTGCTCGTGGCCACGCTGGGGGCCTGAGATGCGCATCGTGGTGGCGCTGGGTGGCAACGCCCTGCTCGAGCGCGGGCAGCGGCCCGACGCCGAGGTCCAGGAGCGCAACGTGGCCCGTGCGGTGCGCGCCCTGGCCCCGCTGGCAGCGGAGCACGAGCTGGTCATCACGCACGGCAACGGTCCGCAGGTGGGCGTCCTGGCGCTCCAGAGCGCGTCGGACCCGCACCTGACGACGCCGTACCCCTTCGACGTCCTCGGCGCCCAGACCCAGGGGATGATCGGCTACTGGATCCTCCAGGCGATGCAGAACACGCTGCCCGGCCGCCAGGTCGCCGCGATCATCAACCAGACCCTGGTGGCCGCCGACGACCCCGCGTTCGCCGACCCGACCAAGTTCGTCGGGGAGGTCTACACCGAGGAGGAGGCGCACCGGCTCGCGGCGGAACGGGGGTGGTCGGTCAAGCCCGACGGCGACCACTGGCGTCGCGTGGTCGGGTCCCCGAAGCCGCAGCGGGTCGTCGAGACGCGGCTGATCAGGCTGCTGCTCAACAGCGGTGCCCTGGTCGTGTGCGCGGGCGGCGGGGGCGTCCCGGTGGTGCGTAACGAGGCCGGCGAGCTCGAGGGGGTCGAGGCGGTCGTCGACAAGGACCTGACCGCCTCGGTGCTCGCGGAGTCCCTCGAGGCCGACGCGCTCCTCGTCCTCACCGACGTGCCGGAGGTGCAGCACGACTTCGGCACACCGCGTGCCCGCCCGATCCGCCGGGCCACCCCGGCGGCCCTGCGGCGGGAGTCCTTCCCGGCCGGGTCGATGGGGCCGAAGGTCGAGGCGGTCTGCCGGTTCGTCGAGCTCACCGGGGACATGGCCGCGATCGGCCGGCTCGAGGACGCGGTGGCGATCCTGCGCGGCGAGGCGGGCACGGTCGTCACGCCGAGCGGCGCCTACCCCGAGCAGCCACGGGTCGTGGCGGTCGCCTGAGCCCGTACGACGTGCGGAGGGGGCCCACGACGGCCGTGCGGCGCCCGATGAGGCCGTCCTCCGCACGTCGCAACGGCGGTCGACCCGGCGTCAGTTGAACGCGGAGGGGTCCACCGCGACCCAGACGTGCTCGGCCGTGGCGACGACCCGGCCGTCGGAGTCGTAGAGGGTGCTGGCGGTGAACGTCTTGCGCCCGTCCACGCGCAGCCGGTGACCCACCACGACGTGCTGCTCGCCCACCACGGGCAGCGCGTCGACGCGGGCGGTCATCCGGCCCAGGACGCACGGGCGGCCCTCGAGGTCCTCCGACCAGCCGCCCACGCAGTCCAGGGCCGCCCAGGTCGTGGCGACGCCGACCCGCTCCACCCCTGCGTCCACCACGTCACCGGACTCGGCGAGCGAGGCGTGCGGCACCCACAGCGAGGCGACGGTGTCCGCCCGGCCGGGCACCGGCCCGGGGAAGATCCGCAACCCGTCACCCGGTGCTCGGGCGGGACCGCAGGCGAAGCACTCGGGGAAGGGGTGGCTGCGGTGCCCGGGGTAGTCGGTCATCGCCGCCTCGGCGTCGGCCGGGTCGACCGCGTCGAGCGGGGCCAGGGCGCGGTCGGTGCACGCGGCCTCGGCCACCGTGTCGGAGCCGTGCAGCAGGCGGGCCCGGGCCGGACGGTCCGCGGTCGGTCCGCCGCCGTCGCCGCGGCCGTCGAGCTCGACGCCCAGCTCGGTGTCGAGCGGCGGCGGGCGGCGCAGGGTCACCTCGACCGCCTCGCAGCCGCCGCCGGCCCGGGACACCGGTCCCAGCCGCTCCGCGAGCGATCCGGCGGTCCACCCGCCGTTGCCGGACCGGGCCGGGCCGCGGAAGCGGTGGGGGACCACGAGGATGGCGGTCATCGGCTCACTTCTTGATCTCGGCGTACCTGTCCAGGGCCTCGCGGCGCTCCTCGGCGTGGTCGACCACCGGCTCGGGGTAGCCGTCCGGCAGGCCCTCGGGCGACCCGGCGGGCTCGTGGACGTGCCGGGGGTCGACGTCGCGCAGCTCGGGCACCCAGCGTTTCACGTAGGCGCCGTCGGGGTCGAACTTGCGGCCCTGCGTGGCCGGGTTGAACACCCGGAAGTACGGCGCCGCGTCCGTCCCGCACCCCGCCACCCACTGCCAGCCGTGCTGGTTGGAGGCCAGGTCGGCGTCGACGAGGTGCTGCATGAAGTGGCGGGCGCCGTGCTGCCACTCGACGTGGAGGTCCTTGACCAGGAAGGACGCCACGAGCATCCGCACCCGGTTGTGCATCCATCCGGTGGCGGCGAGCTGGCGCATCCCGGCGTCCACGAGCGGGTAGCCCGTGCGCCCCTCGCGCCAGGCGTCGAACGTCTCGCCCGGGTCGTCGTACCGCATCTGCGCGAACTCGGGCCGCAGGTACTCGCGCGCGGTCCTCGGGTCGTGGAACAGCACGTCGGCGTAGAACTCCCGCCAGGCCAGCTCCTTGCGGTACGTCGTCGGTCCGGCGCCCCGCCTCCCCTTGAGGTCGGCGAGCATCGTGCGCGGGTGGATCTCGCCCCACTTGAGGTGCACCGACATCCGGGAGGTGACGTCGAGGTCGGGCCGGTCCCGGTCGGCGCCGTAGCCCTCGAGGTCGCGGTCGACGTACTCCTTCCACCGGCGCAGGGCCGCCCGCTCGCCGGCCTCGGGGAGCTCGACGCCCTCGGGCGCCTCCTCGTCCGGCAGGCCGTCGCTCGCAGCCTCGAGCCAGGTGACCCCGGTGGGCGCGTCGACCGGGTCACGCCAGCCGTGCTCGGTCCAGGCGCGGAAGAAGGGCGTGTACACCCGGTAGGGGTCGCCGGACCCGTTGCGCACCCTCCCCGGGGCGACGGCGTACGGCGATCCGGTGCGCACCAGCGTGATGTCGTGCTCGGCGAGCGCCTTCTCCACGTCGGTGTCGCGGCCGGCGCCGTACGGGCCGAAGTCGGCGGCGACGTGGACCCGGCTCGCGCCGACGTCCTGCGCGGCCCGGACGACCTCGCGCACCGGGTCGCCGTGCCGGACGACCAGGCCGCTGCGGCGCTGCCGCAGCGAGGCGTCGAGCGCCCGCAGGGAGGCGGAGAGGTACGCGCGGCGCGGCGCACCGGCCACGTCCCAGAGCGCCGGGTCGAGCACGAAGAGGGGGAGCACGCCGTCGCCGGCACACGCGTCGAGGAGGGCGGGGTTGTCGCCGAGGCGCAGGTCGCGGCGGAACCACATCACCGTGGTGACCGGGCCGTCCTGGGCCGGCGGGCTGCTCGTCGCCATCGCGGTCCACTGTGCCAGGGCGCTGGTGACGTGGGGAAGAATGCGCCAGGTGAGCGACCTCATCGACACCACCGAGATGTACCTCCGCACGATCTACGAGCTCGAGGAGGAGGGCATCGTCCCGCTGCGCGCCCGGATCGCCGAGCGGCTGCACCAGAGCGGGCCCACGGTGAGCCAGACGGTCGCCAGGATGGAGCGCGACGGGCTGCTCACGGTGGAGGGGGACCGGCACCTCGAGCTGACCGACGACGGCCGCCGGCTCGCCACGCGCGTGATGCGCAAGCACCGGCTGGCCGAGCGGCTG
>DASUEE010000130.1:0-2969 GCA_036275235.1 Acidimicrobiales bacterium
GCCTCGGCCATCTCCACGCCGAGGCCGTGCAGGAGCAGGTAGTCCTGGTACTTGTCGGCGGCGAAGAGCTCGGCGGTCCGCTCGGACACGGCGTGCCCCATCGTCACGAGCTGGAACGCGGCGACGTCGACGCCCTCGCCCACGGGGCGGAAGAAGTCGGCGATGCACAGGAACGGGTGCTCGCGCTGTCGCGGGAACGGGAACCGGCAGCGCTCCTCGGCGGCGGTCCCGTCGGTCCAGATGACGAGGTCGTCGCCGTCCTTGTTCGCGGGGAAGTAGCCGTACACGACGGCCGGCTGGAGGAGCCCCTCGGCCTGGGCCTGGGCGAGCTGGGCGCGCAGCTGGGGCCGGACCCGCTCCTTGAACTCGGCGTCGGTCTCCTTGGCGCCGTCGGCCTTCGCCTCGGGCCGGTAGCCCCACTGGTTGCGGAACAGCGACGTCTCGTTGACGTAGCCGGCGATGTCGTCGAGCGGGATTCCCTTCACCACCCGGCTGCCCCAGAAGGGCGGCGACGGCACGGTGACGTCGGTGACCTCGGGGGACCGGTCGGGCAGCTCGACGTCGGCGACGTCGGCCTCACCCCGCTCGGCGATGCCGGCCCGGGCCCGCACCGTGGAGGTGGACGGCACGGTGCCCCAGTCGGGGTCGTCGGGCTCCTCGCCACGGCGGACGGCGCCGAGGCGGTCCATGGTGCGCAGCCCCTCGAAGGCGTCGCGCCCGTAGAACAGCCGGCCGTCGTAGACCTCTCGCAGGTCGCGCTCGACGTAGCTGCGGGTCAGGGCGGCACCGCCGAGGATCACCGGGAGGTCGGCCAGGCCGCGCTGGTTCAGCTCCTGGAGGTTGTCCCGCATGATCAGGGTGGACTTCACGAGCAGGCCGGACATCCCGATGGCGTGGGCACCGACCTCCTGGGCCTTGGCCACCATGTCGGTGATCGGCACCTTGATGCCGAGGTTGTGCACCTCGTAGCCGTTGTTCGTGAGGATGATGTCGACGAGGTTCTTGCCGATGTCGTGGACGTCGCCCTTCACGGTGGCCAGCACGATGCGGCCCTTGGAGGCGTCGGTGTCCGACTTCTCCATGTACTGCTCGAGGTGCGCGACGGCGGCCTTCATGGTCTCGGCCGACTGCAGCACGAAGGGCAGCTGCATCTCGCCGGACCCGAACAGCTCGCCCACCACCTTCATGCCGGCGAGCAGGTGGTCGTTGATGATCTCGAGGGGAGCGAGCCCCTCGGCTCGCGCCTCCTCGAGCTCCTCGACGAGCCCGTTGCGCTCGCCGTCGATGATGCGCTGCTTGAGCCGCTCGGTGACCGGCCAGTCGCTGCGGTCCTCCTGCACGTGGGCGACCGACTCGACGTCCTCGAACAGCTCGAGGATCTTGGTGAGCGGGTCGTAGTCGGGGTCGCCACCCGAGAGCGCGCCGGCGGCACCGCGACGGTCGTACACGAGGTCCATGCACGCGTCGCGCTGCTCGTCGGGGATCCGGGACAGGGGCAGGATCCGCCCGGCGTGGACGATGGCGGAGTCGAGCCCGGCCTGCTGGCACTCGTGCAGGTAGACGCTGTTGAGCACGTGGCGGGCGGCCGGCTTCAGGCCGAAGGAGATGTTGGACAGGCCGAGCGTGGTGTGCACGCCGGGCAGCTGCTCCTTGATGAGCCGGATGCCCTCGAGGGTCTCGATGCCGTCCCGGCGCGACTCCTCGAGGCCGGTGCCGAGGGTGAGGGCGAGCGGGTCGAAGATGAGGTCGGACGGCTCGAGGCCGTAGCGCTCGACCGCGAGGTCGTGGATGGCGCGGGCGGCGCGCAGCTTCCACTCGGCGGTGCGGGCCTGGCCCTCGGTGTCGATGCACGTGCACACGACGGCGGCGCCGTGCTCCTTGGCGAGGCTGAGGAAGCGGTCGAGGCGGGTGCCCGGGGCATCGCCGTCCTCGAGGTTGACCGAGTTGAGGATGGCGCGGCCGCCGAGGTGCTCGAGGGCGGTCTCCACCACCTCGGGCTCGGTGGAGTCGATCATCAGCGGCACGGTGGACTGGGTGGAGAAGCGGCTGGCGACCTCGGCCATGTCGGCGGTGCCGTCCCGGCCCACGTAGTCGACGCAGACGTCGACCACGTGCGCGCCACCGGCGACCTGCTCCTTGAGCATCTGCACGGTGGTGTCCCAGTCGCCGGCGATCATCGCCTCGCGGAACGCCTTGGACCCGTTCGCGTTCGTGCGCTCGCCGATCAGCAGCACGGAGGCGTCCTGCTCGATCGGGGTGAAGCTGTAGATCGAGGTCGCGCCCGGCTGGTGGTCCGGGTTCCGGGAGGCCGGCGTCAGGTCCTTGCAGCGCTCGGCGAGGAGCCGGATGTGCTCGGTCCCGGTGCCGCAGCAGCCGCCGACCACCTGCACGCCCAGCTCGGTGATGAAGCGCGCCTGCGCGTCGTACAGGCCCTCGGGCGTGAGGTCGTAGTGCATCTTGCCGTCGACCACCGACGGCAGGCCGGCGTTCGGCAGCGCCGAGATCGGCATCCGGGCGTGCTGGGAGAGGTAGCGCAGGTGCTCGCCCATCTCGCCCGGCCCGGTGGCGCAGTTCAGCCCCACGACGTCGACGCCGAGCGGGTCGATGGCGGCGAGCGCGGCGCCGATCTCCGTGCCCGGCAGCATGGTGCCGGTCATCTCGATGGTGACCTGGGCCTGGATCGGCACCTCTCGTCCCACCGCGGCCATCGCCCGTCGGCAGCCGTTCACGGCAGCCTTGAGGCCCAGCAGGTCGTACTGGGTCTCGATCAGGAACAGGTCGACCCCGCCCTCGAGCAGGCCCCGGGCCTGGACCTCGTACTGGTCGCGCAGCTCGGCGTAGGTGATGTGGCCGAGCGTGGGCATCTTGGTTCCCGGGCCGATGGAGCCGGCGACGAAGCGGGGGCTGCCGTCGGCGGCGAAGCCGGCCGCCACCTCCTTGGCGATGCGGGCGGCGGCGACGTTGATCTC
>DASUEE010000131.1:0-16831 GCA_036275235.1 Acidimicrobiales bacterium
ACGGCGACCGCGAGCCCGAGCGCCGGCGCGCCGAGCCCCTGGGACAGGTCGAAGAACAGCGAGAACGTGCCCACGGCGTGGCTGCGCTCCGACGCAGGTGCCCCGTTCACCGCCGCCGTGAAGAGCGCGGGGAACAGCAGCGACATGCCGATGGCGAGCATGACCGTGGCCACCCAGGCCGCCGTCGCCGTGGGGATCAGACCGATGCACAGGAGACCGACCGTGACCGCCACGAGGGCGTAGGTCGACGTGCGCACCGGGCCGAGCCGGTCCGGGACCTTCGAACCGATGAGCCGGATCGCCAGCACGAGGACGCCGTAGAGCAGCAGGAACGGGCCGGCACCGGATTGGCCGATCTCGTCGACGTACAGCGGGAGGAAGGCGGCGAACCCGGTGAACCCGGTGACGCCGAGCAGCAGCACCGAGCCCGGCAGCACGGCGGCCGGGTGCAGGAGGCCGCGCCGCGGCGGCGGCTCCACGGCACGCCCCATCTCCCTCGGGATGAACCACGAGAGCGCGAACGCCACCACCGACGTGCCGCCGGCGAACAGCCACGTCTCGGTGGGGCCGAGGTGGGTGTAGATCTGCTCGCCGATCAGCGGGCCGAAGGCCAAGCCGCCGTAGATCGTCACCGAGAACAGCGATGCCGCCTCGCCCCGGCGGTGGTCCGGGGCGAGGTCCTGCGCCGCGGTGGCGGCGCCGATGAAGAAGCACGCCTCGCCGAGACCGGCCACGAGCCGCAGCAGGACGAGGTACCAGAGCGCGGGCACGAGCCCGAGCGGGATGGTCGCGACGGCGACGAAGCCGGCGCCGGCGAGCGACATCGTCCGGCGGCCGACGATGTCGCCGAGGCGCCCGACCGTGGGACGGACCAGCGCGGCCGACACGGCGAACGCGCCGACCACGGCGCCGACGGCGAGGCCGCCGCCGTCGAGCTCCTCCTCCACGTACCTGGGAAGCGTCGGGAGGAGGGTGGCGATGGAGAGGAAGTAGCAGGTGCCCGCCGCGACGATGAGCGCGAACAGCGGCGTGACGAGGCGCCCGTCGTCGGGCGCCGTCAACTCCGGGCGATCCAGTCGTCGATCAGCCGGCGGGCGATCGACAGGCGGGGCGGGATCTGGGGCAGGTCGTCGGTGGTGAACCAGGCGGCCTCGGCGATCTCGACGCCGTCGACGGCGATCTCCCCGCCGGCGTACTCGGCCACGAACCCGATCATCAGCGAGTGCGGGAACGGCCAGGGCTGCGAGGCCTGGTACGTCACCCGGCCGACGTCGATCCCGACCTCCTCGTGGACCTCCCGGGCAACGGTCTGCTCCAGGGTCTCGCCGGGCTCGACGAACCCGGCGAGGCAGGAGAACATCGGCATCGGCCAGGCGGCGTTGCGGGCGAGCAGCGCGGCGCCGTCGTCGCGGACCACGAGCGTGATCACCGCCGGCGCCAGGCGCGGGAAGGCCAGCAGCTGGCAGGCGGGGCAGCGCATGGCCCGCTCGCCGGGGACCGGCTCGGTCTCGACCCCGCACCGGCCGCAGAACCGGTGGGTCCGGCGCCACTGCACCAGCTGCACGGCGCGGCCGGCCACGGACCACTCCTCCTCCGAGACGTTGGCGTGCAGCGCCATGAGCGGCGTGAGGATGACGTCGGGCTCCTCGTCGCCGTCGACGTCGACCGCCCAGCAGTCGCTGCCTCCCAGCCGGCCGAGGTAGAGGTGGCCCTCGCCCAGCGCGTCGGGGTCGACGGCGTCCACCTCGGCGAGGTGCACGTGGTCGCCGCGGACGCTGAACACGATGGGCGATTCGCCCGGTTCGGTCGCGGGCGGGTCGACGAGGGGCGTGAAGCGACGGTCAACCAAGGGGAGCTCCTTCGACGGGACGGCGGCGTCCGGCACGGATGACCACGATGACCCCCGAGAAGATGAGCAGTCCAGCGGGGAGCGCGGCGAGCGGCGGTGTCTCCCCGAACCACCACGCCGCGAGCAGCGTGGCGCCCACCACCTCGAAGAGGATCGCCACGGACACGGCGGTGGCGGTGATGGACCGCAGGACGATGTTCACCAACGTGTGGCCGAGCAGCTGGGGGCCCGCAGCCGTGGCGGCGATGGCCAGCCAGGTCCCGGTGTCGAACCCGACCAGCTCCCTCCCCGCCGCCACGCAGGCGGCGAGCAGGCAGGCCGCGGCGACGGCGTAGCAGCCGGAGGTGTAGGCGGCGGCGCCGACGGTGCGGCGCACCTCCTGGCCCACGGCGACGTAGGCCGCGGCGAGGAAGCCGCCGAGGAGGGCGAGGAGGTCGCCGAACAGGGCCCGCGCCGACACGGTGAGATCGACGCCGGACAGGACCAGCACCCCGAGCAGGGCGACGCCGATGCCCACCCAGACCTGGCGCTCCACGGACTCACCCCGCCACCGGGCGATCACCGCCGCCCACACCGGCTGCGTGCACACGAGCGCCACGGAGGAGGCGACGCTCGTGTACGACAGCGAGGGGATCCAGGTGGCGAAGTGGGCGGCGAGGAACAGGCCCGACAGGCCGATCAGGCGCACGTCGCGACGGCTCGGCCGTCGGGAGCCCCGCGCGGCCAGGAGCAGGGGTGGCAAGGCCAGGGCGTTGCGCCAGAAGGCGATGGCCAGCGCGGGCGCGCTGGCGTAGCGGATCAGGGGGCCGGAGGTGGAGACCGCCACGACGGCGATCCCCAGGAGGGCGAGGTCCCCGGGGGGCGCCGGGGTCGCCGGGACGCCGTCGGTGCTCAGCGCTGCTCCCGGAACCGGCGCTCCGGCCACCACGGGTAGAAGGGCGGCATCTCGCCGGTGACGGTGTCGGTGAACTGCGCCGGGCGCTTCTCGAGGAACGACACCACGCCCTCCCGTGCGTCGGCGCTCTTGCCGAGGTAGGCGATGCCGGGCGAGTCGACCTCGTGGGCGGCCATCGGGTGGTCCTGGCCGAGCATCCGCCACAGCATCGCCCGGGTGAGGGCGATGCTGACCGCCGAGGTGTTCGATGCGATCTCCTCGGCGAGCGACTGCGCCGCCGGCAGGAGCTCGTCCGGCTCGTGGACGGAGCGCACCAGCCCGCCCGCCAGCGCCTCCTCGGCACCGAACACCCGGCCCGTGTAGCACCACTCGGCCGCCTGCGAGATGCCGACCAGCCGCGGCAGGAACCACGACGAGCACGCCTCCGGCACGATCCCCCTGCGGGCGAACACGAAGCCGAACTTCGCCTCGGTGGACGCGAGCCGGATGTCCATGGGCAAGGTCATGGTGACCCCGACCCCGACGGCGGCGCCGTTGACGGCGGCGATCACCGGCTTGGTGCACTCGAAGATGCGCAGGGTCAGCAGGCCGCCCTCGTCGCGGTGCGCCATCTCGTCCGGGGCGCTGCCGACGGCGCCGCCGTCCCCCGAGGCCGCGCCGGTGTCGAACGTCTTCTCCCCGCCGCCGAGGTCGGCGCCGGCGCAGAACCCACGCCCCGCGCCCGTGACCACCACGGCCCGGACGCGGTCGTCGGCATCGATCTCGTCGAAGGCCGCCACCATCTCCTTCTGCATGCGGACGGTGAAGGCGTTCAGCCGGTCCGGGCGGTGCAGCGTGATGGTGGCGACCCCCCCGTCGACGTCGTAGCGGATGTGCTCGGGGGCGGCGGCGGAGGGCGCGGAGGTCATGCCGGCATCGTGTCACGCCGGCTGCCGAAGCCCCGCCCGACCCGCGGCGCTTCCGGTTCTTCCGGTACCGTCGATGGGTGCCGGAACTTCTGCGAATCCAGGCTCAAGTCCGCGGCAGAAGTGCACGACAACTCACTCAACGGCGGAGGCGTACCGGGGTGCTCCCTCCCATCTCCCAACGCACTTCTCGCGTCTTCGCCATCAATCGTCGACGGGGCGGCTGGCCAGCCCTCCCTCTCCCGCCTGTCCGGTCGTCCCGTCGACACCCTCACCGCACCACCTCGACCAGCACCGACAGGGCGCTGACGGCGGCCACCACGAGCACGGCAGGCCGGGTGTGGCCCGCGTCGAGCCGCCGCGCCCCCCAGCTGGAGGCGGCGAAGCCGAGGGCGATCGCCGGCACGGGCAGCAGCGACAGGCGCGCCTCCTCGGCGCCGAAGGTCCCGGCCGCGACGAGCGCGACGAGGCTCATGAGGATGCCCACCAGGAAGAAGCCGGCCAGCGTGCCGCGCAGGCGGCGCCCCTCCTCCCCGGCGTAGAGCATCGCCATCGGCGGACCGCCGATGGAGGTCGCCGTGCCCATGAACCCGGACAGGGCGCCGGCGGCGAACAGCGTCGGTCGGGTGGGGCGCACGACCGCCCCGCTGGCGGTGATGGCGACGGCGATGAGCACCAGGGCGGCGAAGCCGGTCGCGAGGGTGTCGGCCGGCAGGGACGCGACCGCGATCGCGGCGAGCACCGTGCCGGGCACGCGGCCGACCAGCGCGGTGCCGACCTCGCCCAGGTGGAGCCCCTGCCGGTCGCGGACGACCGTCATCAGGACGAGGACGCCGGCCGAGGCGATCGCCGGGCCGGGCACGAGGCGGTCGTCGACGAGGGCGAACACGGGGGCGGCGATCAGGTTGTGCCCGAAGCCCACGCTGCCCTGGACGAAGGCGCCGATGCCCGCCACGAGCAGGACGACGGCGATGCCGGTGGCGCTCACCCGCCGGCGTGGGCGAGCCACGTCTCGAACAGCGCGGCGTAGCGCCCGCCGCGGGCGACCAGCTCGTCGTGCGAACCCAGCTCGACGAGGCGGCCGTCGTGGATGACCGCGATCCGGTCGGCCCGCATCGCCGTGGCCAGGCGGTGGGCGATGATGATCGCCGTCCGACCCTCGAGCACGGCGTCGAGCGCGCGCTCGACCCGGGTCTCCGACTGCAGGTCGAGGTTGGAGGTCGCCTCGTCGAGCACGAGCACCCGGGGCTGGGACAGGAACGCCCGGGCGAGCGCCAGGAGCTGGCGCTCGCCGGAGGACAGCGAGGAACCCCGCTCGTGGACGACCTGGTCGAGTCCGTCGGGGTGGCGCTCGACGAGGTCGCGCAGGCCGGTGGCGTCGACGGCCTCCCAGAGCTCTGCGTCGGTGGCGTCCGGGGCGGCGAAGGTGAGGTTGTCCCGGATGGAGCCGGCGAAGAGGAACGGCTCCTGGGGGACCACCCCGATCTGGGCGCGCAGCGAGTGGAGCGTGACGTCGCGCAGGTCGTGGCCGTCGATGCGCACGACCCCCTCGGTGGGGTCGTAGAAGCGAGTGACCAGCTTGGCGACGGTGGACTTGCCTGCGCCGGTCTCGCCGACGAACGCGACGGTCTCGCCCGCCCGCAGGTGGAGGTCGAGGCCGTGCAGGACCGGCACGGCGGGGTCGTAGCCGAAGGTGACGTGGTCGAGGTCGATCGCGCCCTGCATCGGGGGGAGCTCGTGGGCGTCGGGGGCCTCGGCCACGCCGGGCTCGGTGGCGAACAGCTCGGCGAGCTTGCGGACGGCGGCCCGACCCTGCTGGTACGTGTTGTAGAGCTGCACCAGCTGCTGGATCGGCGCGAAGAACATCGTCAGGTACAGGAAGAAGGCGGCGAGCTCGCCGACGGTGAGCCGGCCCTCGGTGACGAGCCAGCCGCCCAGTCCGAGCAGGAGGGCCTGGGCCAGGTAGCCGAGCAGCTCCGATGCCGGGCCGTAGACGGCGCCGATGACGGCGGTGACGTCGCTGGCGTCGCGGTGCTCGCCGAGCACGTTGTCGTGGGCGACGACGTTGCGCTTGGCCCGGTTCGTGGCCGTCACGATGCGGATGCCGGCGAGGTTCTCCTGGAGGTCGGACATCACGTCGGCGATGCGGTCGCGCACGGCGAGGAAGGCGACGTCGGAGGCCTTCCGGAACCACAGCGTGAGCCCCAGCATCACGGGCACCACGACCACGAAGAGGATGGCGGCGAGCGTGGCGCTCGTGGCGAAGAGGACCACCGTCACGATGGCCAGGGTGAGCAGCTGGACGAACATGTTCACCAGCCCCTCCTGGAAGAGGGCGGTGAGCGAGTCGATGTCGCTCGTCATGCGGGTCATCAGCACCCCGCCCTTCTCCCGGGTGAAGAAGTCGAGGGACAGGCGCTGGAAGTGGGAGAAGATCCGCACACGCAGGGACTCCATCAGCGACTCGCCGACCCGGCCGCTCCACGACACGCGAGCGGCGGCGGCGACCGTGCTGAGGACGACGGTGGCCACGTAGAGGCCGCCGATGCGGAGCAGCGCGCTCGTGTCCCCCGGGATGATGCCCCGGTCGATGGCCTCGCCGGTGAGGAACGGGCCGATCGTGACGAGCACCGTCTCGAACACGACGAGCACGAACGCGAGCAGCACGGCCCAGCGGCGCTCGGCCATGAACCGGCGGAGCGTGAACGGCCGGCGGTCCCAGCGGGAGTGCGAGAACTCGACCGGGGGGACCCGGTGCTCGGGCTCGGTGTCGAGCAGGGCCTCGACGCGCTCCTCCAGCTCCTGGGGGACGCCGGCGAACGGCAGCCCCTGCGCCCCCGGCGAGCCGAGGGGCGAGCCGGGCGCCGGCCCGAACCCGCCCATCAGGCGTCGTCCTGCGGCACGTCGTCTCCGTCGTCGCGGACGCTGGCCAGGACCTCCCGGTAGCGGGGCTCGGATGCCATCAGCTGCTGGTGCGTGTCGAGCGCGACGACCCGACCGCGGTCGATGAGCGCGACGCGGCCGGCGAGGGCGATGGTGGAGAGGCGGTGGGCGATGATCAGCGTGGTCCGGTCGGCGGACAGCCGACCCAGGGCCTCGTGGATCTCCGCCTCCACCCGCACGTCGACCGCGCTGGTGGCGTCGTCGAGGATCAGCACGGCGGGGTCGGCGAGCAGCGTGCGGGCGATGGCGATCCGCTGGCGCTGCCCGCCGGAGAGGGTGAACCCCCGCTCCCCCACGACCGTGTCGTAGCCGTCGGACAGCTCGCTGACGAACCCGTGGGCGTTGGCCGCCACCGCCGCCGCCCGGACCTCCTCGTCGGTGGCATCGGGGCGCGCGTAGGCGATGTTGTCCCGGATCGAGCAGGAGAAGAGGAACGGCTCGTCGGTGACCATGCCCACGTGGTGGCGCAGGGAGGCCAAGGTGAGGTCCCGCACGTCGTGGCCGTCGATGCGCACGGCGCCCTCGTCCACGTCGTAGAAGCGCAGCAACAGGCGGGCGACGGTCGACTTGCCCGAGCCGGTGGCTCCGACGAGCGCAACGGTCTCCCCCGGTCGGACGTGCAGGTCGAAGCCGTCGAGCACCGGGGTGCCGTCCGGGCCGCCGTAGGAGAACCGCACGCCCTCGAAGCGCACGTCTCCGGCCGGGCCGGTGAGGTCGACGGCGCCGGGACGGTCGGTGATCTCGGCCGGGGTGTCGAGGATCTCGAAGATCCGCCCGGCGGAGGCCGCCGCCCGCTGGCTCATGATCATGAAGAACCCGAGCATGCGGAACGGCGCCTGCAGCAGGAGCACGTACGAGGAGAACGTGATGATCGTGCCCACCGTGACCCGACCGTCGATGGCGAGGTAGCCGCCGTAGAGCAGCGTGAGCGCCATGCCGAGGCGCGGGAGGTTCTCCATGAGCGGTGCGTACCGGGCTCGCTCGTCGCTGACCTTCACGGCCGCCCACCGCAGGCGCCGGGACTGCCGGGCCAGCTGCTCGATCTGGCGCCGCTCGCCGGCGAACGCCTTCACGACCCGCACGCCGGTGACGTTCTCCTCCACCGTGGTGGCGACCTCGGCGAGGCGACCCTGCACCACCCAGGACAGCGGGAACATGATGTTCCGCAGCTTCACGCCGAACACGAAGACGAGGGGCAGCGTGGAGATCGACACCAGCGTGAGCAGCACGTGCTTGGTGAGCATGAAGCCGAACGCCAGGGCGAACGTGACCATCTGCATGCCGATGAACGGCGCGAACGCCAGCAGCATCTGCACGGCACGGATGTCGCTGTTCGCGCGGCTCACCAGCTGGCCGGTCTGGACCTTGTCGTAGAACCCGTGCGACATGCCGGCCAGGTGCCGGAACATCAGCGAGCGCAGGTCGTACTCGATGGCGTACGCGAACTTGTAGAGCCGGCTGCGGTAGCCGTACGTGAACCCCGTGCGGGCCAGGGCGAGCACCAGCAGCGCGACCACCCAGGCCGCGACGCCGCCACCGTCGGCGCGGATCTCGTCGATGCCCGACCCGACGACGGCCGGGATCGCCACGTTGCTCCCGAGCGCGACCGCGGCCATCGCGAGGGCGACGGCGAAGGAGCGGCGGTGCGGCCGGACCACGGGGAACATGCGACGGATCCACCCGAGCGAGGCGTCGGGATCGATCCGGCCGCCCGGCGGGGCGTAGCGGGCCGTGGGCGGGAGCGGTTCGTAGCGGCTGGGGGGCGCGTCGACGTCGACCGCGACGGGAGGCGGTGCTGGCGGGTCGTGGTCGGCGCGGTCCTCCGTGACGCTCAACGGACCGCCGGGCCTACACGTCGAGGAAGCGGCTGACGGCGAACGCCGAGCCGAGGGCGCCGATGAGCACCCCCGTGATCATCACGAAGACGCTGGTGGTCATCACCTGCTGGTTGTCGACGACCAGGCCGGAGAACAGCGAGAAGCGCTGGTCGGCGGCGATGTTGTCAAAGATCCGCTGCACGCCGAACACGACGCCGATCGCGAACGCGGAGCCGGTGATGCCCTGGAACACGCCTTCGAGCATGAACGGGATCCGGATGAACCAGTTCGAGGCGCCGACGAGCTTCATCACCTCGATCTCGCGTCGGCGGGCGAACATCGCCATGCGGATCGAGTTGAGGATGAGCAGGGTGGCGGCGAGCAGCAGGAAGCCGGCCACCACGAACAGGCCGACCCCGATGAGGTTCGACAGGTTGCGGATGGTGCGGATGGAGTCGAAGGCGGCCACGACCTCGCGCACGCCGGGCTGGGTGACGAACACCGCCCGCAGGCTCTCGATGGTCTCGGCGGACTTGTCGACCGGCACGACGCGGAAGCTGGGCGGGAGGATGTCCGGTGTCACGGACTCGACGATCTGCGGGGTGTTCTGGAAGAGGTCCTTGAACTCCTCGAACGTGCGCTCCTGGTCGAAGTACTCGTAGCGCTCGACCTGGGTCGACTCCTCGAGCTGGCGCTCGACGGCCTCGGTCTGGTCCTCCGTGGCCTCGGGCTGCATGAAGACGATGAACTCGATGCCGCCCTGCCACTGCTGGGTGGCGTTGTCCACCGAGTAGCGCAGCAGCACCGAGCCGCCCACGAGCGACAGCGAGACGGCGACGGTGAGGATGGACGCGACGGTGAGCGAGAGGTTGCGGACGAGGTTCGTCGCGGTCTCGCGGACCATGTAGTCGACCTTGAGGGCCATGGGAGCTCCGGGCTACTCGTAGACGCCGCGGTGCTGGTCGCGGACGATCGTGCCCCGGTCGAGCTCGATCACCCGGCGTCGCATCGTGTCGACGATCGAGCGGTCGTGGGTGGCCATGAGCACCGTGGTGCCCGTGCGGTTGATGCGGTCGAGGAGGCGCATGATGCCCACCGACGTCGCCGGGTCGAGGTTGCCCGTGGGCTCGTCGGCCAGGAGGATCAGCGGGCGGTTGACGAAGGCCCGGGCGATCGACACGCGCTGCTGCTCGCCACCCGACAGCTCGTGCGGGAAGCTGGACATCTTCTGGCCGAGGCCGACCAGCTCGAGGATGGCCGGCACCTGGGTCTTCACCACGTGCTTGGGCCGCCCGATCACCTCGAGGGCGAACGCGACGTTCTCGTAGACGGTCTTGCCGGTGAGCAGCTTGAAGTCCTGGAAGACCGAGCCGATGTTCCGGCGCAGGTACGGGACCTTCCACGAGGACAGCTCGAGGATGTCCTTGCCGGCCACGAAGATGCGGCCCTTCTCGGGTCGCTCCTCGCGGTTCACCAGGCGCAGGAACGTGGACTTCCCCGAGCCCGACGCGCCCACCAGGAACACGAACTCGCCCTTGGCGATGTCGACGTCGGCGTTGCGCAGCGCAGGGACGTCGCCCTTGTACGTCTTCGTGACGTTCTCGAGCTTGATCATGGAAGGGGGTGGCGTTCCTCGGGGGAAGGGGGACGGGTCACGCTACAACGAGGCGCGGCCGACCACGGCGATGGCGTCCAGTGTGCCCGATGTTGCGAACCGGTTACGAAGCGGGCACTCGGTGTGACCGATTCCACGGTCCCTTGCATGATCCGTCAAGCGGGTTGGTCAGTATCCTTCGCACATGCTCCGCACGCCCAACCCCACCGACCGGCGCCTCGCGGCGCTCTCGCTCTTCGACGGCCTCCGCGCCCGGGACCGCCGCCACCTCGCCCAGCACGCCGAGGTGGTCACCGTCCCCGCCGGCCGGGTCCTCATCCACGAGGACCAGCCGAACCGCTTCACCTACTTCGTGCTCTCCGGCCGCCTCGACGTCGAGGTCGACGGCGAGGTCGTCGCCACCGTGGGCGCGGACGAGCTGGTGGGCGAGCGGACGCTGCTCGGCCGCCGTCTCGCCACGGCGACGGTCCGCACGGCCGAGGAGTGCGAGCTGGTCGTCCTCGACCACCGGGCCCTGCGGGCGAGCGCCGAGGACCACCCGGCCATCGCCGAGCGCCTGCGCGGCGTCGAGGCCGTCCGCGCCGCCGCCTGATCGCTCCGGCTGATCGGCCGGGGCGCTCGCCCGGCTCAGCCGGCGAGCTGCTGGCCGCGCTGCCAGCGCAGGTAGGCCTCCATGAAGCGGTCGAGGTCGCCGTCGAGCACGGCATCGACCTGCCCGACCTCGAACTCGGACCGCAGGTCCTTGACCATCTGGTACGGCTGCAGCACGTAGGACCGGATCTGGGAGCCGAAGCCGACGCTGCGCTGCTCGCCGCGGATGGAGTCGAGCTCCTGGGCCCGCTCCTGGCGGGCGACCTCGGCCAGCTTGGCCTTGAGCATCGTCATGGCCCGGTCCTTGTTCTGGTGCTGGCTGCGCTCGTTCTGGCAGGACACCACGATGCCGGTGGGCAGGTGCGTGAGGCGGACCGCCGAGTCGGTCTTGTTGACGTGCTGGCCGCCCGCGCCCGAGGAGCGGTACACGTCGATGCGCAGCTCCTTGTCGTCGATCTCGACGTCGGTCTCGGCCTCGTCGAGCATCGGGATGACCTCCAGCGCGGCGAAGGCCGTCTGGCGCTTGCCCTGGGCGTTGAACGGGCTGATCCGCACGAGGCGGTGGACGCCGTGCTCGGACCGGAGCCAGCCGTAGGCGTAGCGGCCCTTCACGATGAACGTGGCCGACGAGATGCCGGCCTCGGTGCCCTCGGTGACCGCGTCCATCTCGACCTCGAAGCCGTGCTGCTCGGCCCAGCGCAGGTACATGCGCAGCAGCATCTCCGCCCAGTCGGAGGCGTCGGCCCCGCCCTCGCCCGAGTGGAGCTCGCAGATGGCGTCGCGCTCGTCGTGCTCGCCCGCGAACAGCGACCGCAGCTCGATCCGGTCGAACTCGGCGGCGATGGCGGCGATGGCATCGGCGATCTCGGGCTCGACGCTCTCGTCGCCCTCCTCCCGCGCCATCTCGGCCAGGGTCTCGGTGTCCTCGATGCGGCCCGACAGGTCGTCGTAGACCCCGAGGTCGTCGGTGACGCCGGCCAGCTCGGCGTTGACCTGCTTGGCGCGCTCCTGGTCGTCCCACAGGTCGGGGCGGCCGGCCTCGGTCTCCAGCTGCGGCAGCCGGGCCCGCAGCTCGTCGACGCGCAGGTACGTGCTCGCCTCGTCGAGGCGGCGCCGCAGGTCGGCCAGGTCGTCGGAGAAGTCGCGCATGGAGGGAGGAGCAGCCTATTGGCGGCGTTGCGCGTGCCAGGCCTCCACGGCTCGGAACGCCTCGCCGATGATCACGCCGAGGGCGGCGCCACCCACGACGTCGAGCGGCAGGTGCGCGCCGGAGTAGATGCGTGCCATCGCCACGAAGCCGGCCAGCCCGAGTGCGGCCCGTCGCCACGGCGGGCGCAGGTGCGGGGCGGCGACGGCGTAGAGGGCGAAGGCGACGGCGCTGTGCCCGGATGCGTAGCCGAGGCCGGTGCTGTCGTCGCGCACGGTGACGTCGAGGCCGGCGCCGAACGGGCGCTCCCGCCCGACGAGCTCCTTCACCTCCTTCGCCACCAGCCACACGGTGGTGACCGCGCCGGCGGCGACGGCGCCGACGACGACCCGGCGGCTCGTGAGCCCGAGGGCGGCGGCGAGGATCAGGCCGCCGGCGATGCTGCCGCTCTGCATCGGGATCCACGCCGGCCCGTAGAGCCAGTCCGGCAGGCCGTTGACGGCTTCGAACACCGCCCGCTCGAGCTCGGGGACTCCGTCCCGGGCGACCACCGCACCCCCGGCTAGCGTCGCTCCGGCGGCCACCACCCGCCGAGTGTCGCGAGCGGTCCACACCCGCTCCCCGACTGCCACGACCGACCGAGACCACCGCACGACGTCGCAGAACCTAACCGGAGGCGTGATTGGCAGGACCGGACCCCACGGACCGCGTCGCGGTCGCCGGGCCGCCGGCACCCCCGGCGTACCGGCGCTCGCCGAGGTCGCTCGGGATCGCGGTGGCCGGTGCCGTGGTCACCGGTCTGCTGGCGGCGTTCCCGCACCTGCTGAACCGGACCGACGAAGGGCTCCGCCGCGATGCCCGCGAGGCGGCTGGCCACCTGCCCCGCACCACCGGCACCATCCTCGACTCCCTCGCGATGACGCTCCTGGTGCTGCTCGTCGCCTCGCTCGTCGCCGAGCGGGTGCTGCGCCGACGGGCCCGAGCCGGCGTCACCGCCGCCGTCGCGGTCCTGGCGGCTGCCGTCGTGGTCGGCGCGCTCGGGCTGGCGTTCCCCGACCTGGCGCCCCGGTGGGTCGGGTCCGAGGGCTGGTCGCGGGTGCTCGCCGCCGGCGCCGCCGCCTCGGGCGCGGCGATCGCGACGGCGGTCGTCGTGGCCGGCACCCGCTGGGCGCGACGAGGGGCCTGGATCGCCGCCGCCGGCTTCGTCGTCGCCGGGGCGTGGACCGACGAGTCGATCGGCGGGCGGCTGTGGCTGCTGGCGCTGGGCACCACGGTGGGCGGCACCGTCCTGCTGGTGGCGGGGACGCCGTCCGGGCAGGCCACCGCCGCCGATGTGGTGGCCGGGCTCGAAGCCATCGGCATGGTCCCCCAGCGGGTGGAGCCCCACGCCGGCGACGCACGGGGTTCTCTGCCGTGGTTCGTCGAGCTGCGATCGGGGACCCGGCTGTTCGTGAAGACGGCGAGCTCCGAGGAGCGGATCGCCGACCTCCTCTACCGGCTGTGGCGTCGCATCCAGCTGAAGGACTCCGGCGACACCCGACCGGCCGCCTCGCTCCAGCAGGCCGCCGAGCACGAGTCGCTGGCGGCCACCCGCGCCATCGCCGCCGGCGTGCGCACACCACGTGTGCTCGGCCTGGGCCGGCTGCCCGATGGCGGCGTGTTCTCCCTCCACGAGGTCATCGAGGGCCGCGACCTGGTCGGCATCGCCGAGGACGACGGACCCGACGCCATCGGCGAAGCGACCCTGCGCGAGGTGTGGTCGATGGTGACGACCCTGCACCGGGGCCGCATCGCCCACCGCGACCTGCGAGCCGCGAACGTGGTGGTGGCCGACGACGGCGAGGTGTGGCTGGTCGACTTCGCCTTCGCCGACGTCGCCGCCGACGACGAGCTCCGCCAGCGAGACCTCGTGGAGCTGCTCGCGTCCACGGCCGGCCTGGTCGGGGTGGACCGTGCCGTGGACGCTGCCGTCACCACCCTCGGCGAGGAGACCTGGCACGACATCCTCCCCTTCGTGCAGCCGCTGGCGACCACGGCCGCCACGCGCGCCTCCCTGGGGCGTGACGGCTTCGCGGAGCTGCGCGCCGCACTCGTGTCGCGGATCCAGGCCTCCGAGCCCGAGCTGCCTCGGCTGGGTCGGCTCGACGGGCGGACCATCCTCTCCGTCCTCGCCCTGGGCGTCGCCACGTGGACGCTCCTGCCCCAGCTCACCCAGAGCGACGAGGTGTGGGACCAGCTGCCCGACGCCGACCTCGGCCTGCTCGGCGCTGCCGCCCTCGCCAGCATCACCACCTACGTCGGCGCCGCGCTCTCGCTGCGGGGTGCCGTGCCCCGACCGCTCCCGCTCGTGCGCACGGTGCTGTCGCAGCTGGCGTCGTCGTTCGCCAACCGGGTCACGCCGGCGAAGGTCGGCGGCCTCGCCGTGAACGTGCGCTGGATGGTGAAGGAGGGCGTCGAGACGCCTGTCGCCGCAGCCGGCGTCAGCGTGAACGCCCTGGCCGGGCTCGTCCTGCACGTCGTGCTGACCGTGTTCGTCGTGCTCTGGGCCGGGCAGGCCGGCCTGGGTGACATCGACCTCCCCTCGGCGCGCACGATCGGTGTGGCGCTGGCGATCGTCGCCGGCGCCCTCGTCCTCACCTACCTGATCCCGCCGCTGCGCCGGACGATCCGGCACCGCATGTGGCCCCGCACCCGGCAATCGCTCCAGTCCGTGGGAGAGGTGGCGGCGGACCGCCGTCGGCTGGTGTCGCTCTTCGGCGGCTCGCTGCTCGTCACTGCGTCCTACGTCGCCGCGCTCGCGTTCTCCCTCGCCGCCGTCGATGCCCGCGTGCCGG
Organism: Acidimicrobiales bacterium; assembly: GCA_036275235.1. Taxonomy (GTDB): domain Bacteria; phylum Actinomycetota; class Acidimicrobiia; order Acidimicrobiales; family Salinilacustritrichaceae; genus Salinilacustrithrix. The sequence continues at coordinate 14,597 of DASUEE010000131.1, forward strand.
TGGCGACGGTCGCCCTCGTGTACCTGGCCGGCTCGGCGCTGGCGTCGGCGGCACCCACGCCCGGCGGCCTCGGCGCGACCGAGGCGACGTTCGCTGCGGCCCTCACCGCCGTCGGGGTGGGCGATGCCGACGCCGTCTCCGGCGTGCTGCTCTACCGGCTGGTCACGTTCTGGCTGCCGATCCTCCCCGGCTACCTGTCGTACCTGACGCTGCAGCGGGCCGGGCGCCTGTAGCGGCCGCCCGTCGCCGTCAGGTGGGTGCGTCGGCCCGCTGGACCGCGTGGAGCTCCCAGGATCCAGGGATGCCCTTGAGCTCGTGCACACCCCGGGACTCGAACACGACGTCGGCACCGATCGTGAGCCCTGGCACGGTGGACGAGACCCAGAGCTCGCCGGCGCCGGCAGCCGACATCACGCGTGCGGCCAGGTTCACGCCGATGCCGCCGACGTCGTGCCCGCGGCGCTCGACCTCACCGGTGTGGATCCCGGCGCGCACCTCGAGCCCGAGGACGGCGACGTCGCGCACGATCTGGAGTCCGGCCGCGATGGCGCTCCCCGGCGCGTCGAACGTCGCGAGGACGCCGTCTCCCGTCGTCTTCACCACACGACCCCGGGCGCGCTCGACCGCGCGGGTGCACAGCTGGTCGTGGTCGTCGAGGAGCGCCGCCCAGCGCGCGTCTCCCTCCGCGGCCGCTCGGTCGGACGATCGGACGATGTCGGTGAAGAGCACCGTCGTCAGCACGCGGTCGGCACGGGGTTGGTCCGGCAGCTGGTCGAGGTGCAGGAACTGCAGGAGCGCCTGTCCGTAGCGGTCCATGTCCTCGCGCCGGGCGCTGCCGTGGAACGAACCCCCGACCTCGACGAGCTCGGCGTCGGGGATGAGCGACGCGAGCTCGCGACCGTGGTCGACCGGCACCACCGGGTCCTCCGTGCAGTGGACGACGAGCGTCGGCACGCGCACGAGGGGCAGCACCGGGCGGACGTCGAGCGACGCGTTCACGCGCAGCAGCGCAGCCATGCTGCTCGGCGTCCCCATCGCCCGTTCGATGCGACCGAGGAGCTCCTGGTCGGCGAACCCCTGCGCCCAGATCACCTCGAGCAGGATCCCCTGGCCCCACAGCGCGGCGAAGGTGTCCGCGGCCTCGCTGATCGTCGGGTTGTGCGCCCATGACGCGACGAGGGCCAGTCGGTCGACGCGGTCCGGGTGGGTGGCGGCGAACATCGTGCACAGGGCACCGCTCTCGGAGAGGCCGACGAGCGACGCCCGGTCGATGCCGGCGTCGTCCATCACGGCACGGATGTCCTCGATCCGGTCCTCGATCGACGTCGACAGGAGCGTGCGATCCGACAGCCCCGTCCCGCGCTTGTCGAACCACGTGACCGTGCACCGCTCGCTCAGGGCTCGGAGCGCGTGTGACCATCCCGGGAACTTCCAGAACAGCTCGACGTGCGACGCCGTGCCGGTCACCCAGACGACGTGCGGACCACCTCCGAACTGCTGGTACGCGATCGACAGCCCGTCCGACGTCGTGGCGTACCGGGTCGTGGGCATCGCTCCAGCGGGCAGCCCGCCCTGCTGCGGTGAAGGGGTCTCCGCCATCACGTCCTCCCAGGCAGCGGCGTGCGGGATCGTACGCAGGCCGAGCCAGGCGCGCGTTCCTGTCACCCCCTCTGGGGATGATGGGGTCATGCGTGAGGTGGCCGTGCTCGAACCGGTGGGGGAGCCGGTCGTGCACGGGGTGCCGACGGCGAAGGAGCAGCGCTTCGACGAGATCGAAGCCGAGCTGGCCGAGCTGTGCGGGCAGCGCAACGCGATCGACTGGCGGATCGCCGTGCTGTTGGCCGAGGTCGAGCGTGAAGGTCTGCTCGGTGGTACCGGGTTGAAGTCGGTGGAGCACTTCGCCACCTGGCAGCTGGGCGTGTCCCGGGGCCACGCCCGTGACCTGACCGCGATCGCGGAGCGGCTCGACGACCTGCCCTTGGTGACCGGCCTGCTCCGCGAGGGTCGCTTGTCGGTCGACCAGGTCGCGCCGATCGCCCGCACGGCGCCCTCCGGCCCGCGAGTCGACGAGCACTACGCCGACCTGGCCCCGTCCCTGACGGTCGCGCAGATCAACAAGGCCCTGCGCGCCGCCCCCAAGCCGCCACCCCCGACCGACGCGCCACCCACCCCGCAACCCGAGCGTGAGGTGTCGACGTGGTGGGACGACGACGACTGCTGGAACGCCCGCATCCG
>DASUEE010000132.1:0-4302 GCA_036275235.1 Acidimicrobiales bacterium
TCCCGGAGCAGCAGCGCGTGTCCACGCTGCTGCCCCAGATGCAGGGCGAGCAGTTCCACATGGCCGTGGTGGTCGACGAGTTCGGCGGCGTCGCCGGCCTCGTGACCCTCGAGGACCTGATCGAGGAGCTGGTCGGCGAGATCGTCGACGAGTTCGACGTCGAGGACCCGATGGCCGAGCCGCTGCCCGACGGCGCCTACCGCGTGAACGCCCGCATGCCGCTCGACGAGGTGAACGACCTGCTCCGCGCCGACCTGCCCGAAGGCGACTGGGACACGGTGGGCGGCCTGCTGTTCAGCTCCCTCGGCCACGTGCCGGGGAACGGCGAGTCGGTCGACATCGACGGCTGGCGCCTCACCGCGTCGCGCGTCCAGGGTCGGCGCATCGGCATCGTCCGGATCGATCGGCTCCCCGAGGACGAGGCATGCGATCCGGCTTCGTGACCTTCGTGGGCCGCCCGAACGTGGGCAAGTCCACCCTGCTGAACCGCATCCTCGGCGAGAAGGTGTCGATCGTCTCCGACAAGGTGCAGACCACCCGCACCCAGGTGCGCGGCGTCCTCCACCTCGGACCCGAGCGGGGCGGGCCCGCGCAGATCGTCTTCGTCGACACGCCCGGCATCCACAAGCCCCGCACGGCCCTCGGCGACCGCCTCAACGCCACGGCCACCAGCGCCGTGCGCGACGTCGACGTCGTCTGCCTGCTCGTCGACGCCACGATGCCCGTCGGCCGCGGCGACCGGTTCATCGCCGACAAGGTCCCCGAGGACGCCGTGCTCGTGGTGAACAAGGTCGACCGGGCCTCGCCCGAGCAGGTGCTCGCCCAGCTGGGCGCGGCGTCCGAGTTCGGGCTGGAGGCGTACTTCCCGATCTCCGCCCGCACCGGGGAGGGCGTCGACGCGCTCCTCGAGCACCTGGTCTCACGGTTGCCCGAGGGGCCGGCGTACTACCCCGACGACATGGTGTCGGACCAGCCCGACGCCATCTGGGTGGCCGAGCTGGTGCGCGAGCAGCTCCTGGCCGTCACCCACGACGAGCTCCCGCACTCGATCGCGACGCGGGTCACCGAGCTCGAGTGGCCGTACATCCGGGTCGAGATCATGGTCGAGCGCGACTCCCAGAAGGGGATCGTGATCGGAAAGCGCGGCGCGGTGCTCAAGGAGGTGGGCTCGAAGGTGCGCGAGCAGCTCCGGGAGGGCGCGTACCTCGACCTGCAGGTGGTGGTGCGCAAGGACTGGCAGCGCCGACCGGCCGACCTCGACGACCTCGGGTTCTGACGCCCCAGGGTTTCTGCCCAGTTCAGCGCGAATTCGGCCGGTACCCTGCCCCGGGTGCCCGACGCCGACCCCGCGCCCGACGAGACCGTCGACCTCGCCGACGCGGCGGCGCACCTCGGGGTGCACTACCAGACGGCGTACCGCTGGGTCCGGGAGGGACGCCTGCCCGCGGTGCGCGTGCGCGGCCGCTACCAGCTCGCGGTGGCCGACCTCGACGCCTTCGCCGCCAGCCGCGACGAGCCCGAGCCGGTAGCCGTCCGTCCCGGGCGGCGGTCGTGGGAGCGATTGTCGGCGAAGCTCTTCGACGCGCTGCGCGCCGGCGACGAGCGGACCGCCGCCGATGTGCTCGTCCGGCTGCGCTCGCAGGGCGAATCGATCGTGGACATCCTCACGCGGGTCGTCGTCCCGGCCATGCGGCGGGTCGGCGACGACTGGTCGGCGGGGAGGCTGACGGTCGCCGAGGAGCACCGGGCCTCGGAGATCGTCGAGCGGCTCCTGGCCGGGCTCGACCAGCGCCGGCCGGGGCGACCCCGAGGCACCGTCGTGGTGACGGCGCCGGCGGGGGAGCTGCACGGGCTCCCGGTGTCGATGGCGGCGGCCGCGCTGCGCGACGACGGCTGGATGGTCGAGCTGCTCGGCCGGGACCTGCCCGTCGACGCGCTCGTGCAGTTCGTGCACGACGCCGCACCGGACCTCGTCGTCCTGTCCGTGACCGACCCCTCGAACGAGCCGGCCGCGCGCGACGCGCGGGATCGCCTGGCCGCCGACGGGCAGGCGGTCCTGGTGGGCGGGAGGGGCCGCACGCTGGAGGAGCTGCTGGACCAGGCGAGGTCGGCGCGCCGGCGCCCGCCGCCCGCCGAGGCGGGCTGAGCGCTACCAGGTGGCGCCGAGCGGCCGGTCGTGCCACCAGCGGGTGCCGAGCACGATCACCACGACCATCGACCACACGGTGGCTTCCGGGCCGGCGGGGAGCCCCCACGCCGGCAGCCACTCGAGCACCCAGCCGAGCCACGCCGTGGGCAGCAGCACGGCGATGGCCGCGCCGCTGGCCACCCGTCTCGACCGGGAGGCGCCGAAGGCCACCGTGCCGGCGCCGAGCGATGCGAACAGGAACCACGGGAAGTGGGCGGCGAGCAGGGCGCCGGCGGGCGCGAGCCCGGGACCGCCCCGGAAGCGCCGGGTCACCGGCGCGCAGATGCCGACGACGACGGCCAGGCCGGTCCAGAGGGCCACGGACTGCCACGCGGCGAGGACCTGGTTGGAGAAGTAGCCGATGCGGGAGAAGCCGCTGCCGGGCGACACCTGCTGGATCGCGTACCAGGCGGCGGTGGAGATGGCCAGGGTGGCGAACGCTTCGAGCACGAGGTCCGCCGGCCGGGGGCCCGGCTCGTCGTCGCGGGCCAGCAGGTGGGCGACCGCGGTGCCGGCCACGTAGCCGCCCAGCACCATCGGCCCGGCGAGCAGGGCGACGGCGGACAGGCTGCGCACCGGGGCACGCTAACCCGGTGGCCGCGCCGGCCCGCCCCTCAGCGCAGCTCGCGCAGGAAGGAGACGACCTCGGCGCGGTCCTTCGTCCGGCGCATGGCCGGCAGGGCGCGGATCAGGTCCCAGCGGTACCGGGCCGTGGCCAGTCGGGGGTCGAGGACGGCCACGACGCCCCGGTCCTCGGCGGTGCGGATGAGGCGGCCGGCCCCCTGGGCGAGCAGGGTGGCCGCACGGGGGAGGTCGATGAGCTCGAAGGCGCGGTCACCCACCTGCTCCCGTCGGGCCTCGAGCAGCGGGTCGTCCGGGCGGGCGAAGGGCAGCTTGTCGATGATCACGCACGACAGCGACGAGCCCGGTACGTCGACCCCTTCCCAGAACGACATCGTGGCGAACAGCGTCGTCTCCGGGTCCTCGGTGAACGTGCGCAGCAGCGCCGGCTTGGGCTGCTCGCCCTGGGCGAGCACCGGGGTGGACAGGCGCGGCCGCAGGGCCTCCACGGCGGCCTGCATCGCCCGCCACGACGTGAACAGCGCCATCGTCCGGCCGCCGGCCGCCTCCACCAGCGTCGCGATCTCGTCGTGCACGGCGCCGGCGCGGTCCTGGCGGGGGTCGGGCAGGTGCGTGGCGCAGTACAGGACCGCGTGGGCCTCGTAGTCGAAGGGGCTGCCCACGTCGAGCTCCACGACGTTGCCCCGGGGCAGGCCGAGCCGCGCCGGCAGCTTGGGCGGGATCGTCGCCGAGCAGAGCACGGCGGTGGTCTCGCGCCAGAGCAGCTCCTCCAGGAGGGCGGCGACGTCGATGGGCGCGATGCGCAGCCGGGCCGACCCCTCCCGGCCCTCGACCCAGGCCACGCTCCCGGTGGGCACGACGCTCGCCCGGAGGATCGCCTCGGACAGGCCGAGCAGCTGCTGGCTCGCCCGGTTCCGCCGGGCGACGACGTCGGTGTCCTTCTCCGGCACCTGCTTGAGGGCGGCGGCGGCCTTGTCGAGCTTGGCCCGCAGGCCGGTGAGGACGTCGACCAGGCGGGCGGGCGGCGGGTCGAGGCGGGTGCCGACCAGCTCGTCGAGCACGGTGCCCAGGCGGGTGGCATCGGCGAGCAGGTCGGTGACGAGCGCGTCGTCGGCGATCACCCGGCCCACGGCGTAGGCGGCCGCGCTGACCCGCCCGCTCGTGAGCTCGCTGCCCGCCGTGGCCGACACGACCTCCTCGACGCGGTGGGCCTCGTCGAGCACGACGAGGTCGTGCGGGGGCAGCACGGCGCCGCCGGCGGCGAGGTGGGTGCCGTAGAGGTGCGTGTTGACGACGATGACGTCGGCCTCGGCCGCGCGCCGGCGGGCTCCCTCGGCGAAGCACGTCTCGCCCTTCGGGCACTTCGAGGCGCCGGGGCACTCGTCGACGCCCACGGACACGGCCTCCCACACCGCCGGGCGGGGTTCGACGGCCAGCTCGGCGCGGTCGCCGACATCGGTCTCCTCGGCCCAGCGCAGCACGGCGGTGAGGCCGGGGTCGTCGCCGGCGATCTCGAGCCGACCCTCGCGGTC
>DASUEE010000133.1:0-2062 GCA_036275235.1 Acidimicrobiales bacterium
CTCGGCTGCGAGGTGGTGGTGGGCAACGACGTCAACGTCGCCGCGCTCGGCGAGGTCCGCGCCGGCGCCGCCGTCGGGCACCGGGACGTGCTCGCCGTCTGGCTCGGCACCGGCCTCGGCGCCGCCCTGGTGCTCGACGGCCGGCTGCGAGGCGGTCCGCACGGCCTCGCCGGTGAGCTCGGCCACGCCATCGCCGTCCCCGGCGGCCGGCGCTGCGGCTGCGGCGGGCAGGGGCACGTCGAGGCCTACGTCGGTCGCCGTTCGATGGAGCTCGAGGCGCGCCGTCGGCACGCTGCGGGGGAGCGCACGGACCTGGTGGACCTGGCCGGCGAGCAGCCGATGAAGTCGAAGGTGTTCCGCAAGGCGTACGACGCCGGAGACGCCGTGGCGCGCGAGCTGGTCGACGAGGGCATCGAGGTGCTCGCGCTCGCAGTGGTCAACGTCGCCGTCACCGTCGACGTGGAGGCGGTGGTCGTCGGCGGCGGTCTCGGCGAGCGCTTCTCGCCGATGGTGGGCGAGCGCATCGCCGACGTCCTCGCCCGGCTGGGCCACGCTGGGGTGGTGCCGGGGGTGCTCGACGCATCGCTGGGCGACCTCGCCGGAGCCCTCGGCGCGGCCTGGCTCGTGGAGGATGCCCGATGACCCCGACCTCGACGCCGGTGCCCGTCCCGCCCCACCGCCCGCGCGCCGTCGTCCCGGCGACGCCCGACGAGTCCCTGGGCGACGCGCCCGAGCGGTTCCTGAACCGCGAGCTGTCCTGGCTCGACTTCAACGCGCGGGTGCTCGCGCTCGCCGGCGATCCCGATGTGCCGCTCCTCGAGCGGACGAAGTTCCTCGCCATCTTCGAGTCCAACCTCGACGAGTTCTTCCAGGTGCGCGTCGCCGGCCTGAAGGACCAGGTCTACGCCGGCGTCGACCAGACCTCGCACGACGGGCGCTCGGCCGCCGAGCAGCTGCTGGCCATCCGCGACGACGTGCGCGACCTCGGCGCCGAGCAGCACCGCATCCTCGACCAGGAGATCATCCCGGCCCTGGCCGAGCACGACGTGCACTTCCGGGCGTTCAGCGAGCTCGACGACGATGGCTGCAAGGCGCTGTACGAGCTGTTCGAGGAGCACATCTTCCCGGTGCTCACGCCGCTCGCGGTCGACCCGGGCCACCCGTTCCCGTACATCTCGAACCTCTCGCTCAGCCTCGCCGTCACCGTCCTCGACCCCGAGACCCGCGAGAAGCGCTTCGCTCGGGTGAAGGTGCCCTCGAACCTCGACCGCTTCGTGCGCATGCCGGGCACCCTGTCCACGTTCATCCCGCTCGAGCAGGTGATCGCCGCCCACCTCGACGAGCTGTTCCCGGGCATGCACATCGTCGAGTACGCCACGTTCCGCGTCACCCGCAACGCCGACCTGACGCTCGAGGAGAACGAGGCCGACGACCTCCTGGCCGCGGTCGAGGTCGAGCTCCGCCGCCGCCGCTTCGGGCGAGCCGTGCGGCTCGAGGTCGAGACCGGCATGAGCGACGAGCTGCGCGAGCTGCTGATGCGCGAGCTCGACGTGGCCGAGGACGAGGTCTACGAGCTGCCCGCACCGCTCGACCTGACGTCGCTGTGGGTGGTCCACCGGATCGACCGGCCGGACCTGAAGGACCCGCCCTGGCACGGAATCACCCAGGCGCGCCTGCTCAACGACGACGACACCCCGGCCGACTTCTTCTCCGAGATGCGCCGCGGCGACGTCCTCGTCCACCACCCGTACTCCAGCTTCCGCAACTCGGTGGAGGCGTTCCTGCGCCAGGCGGCCGACGACGACGACGTCGTCGCCATCAAGATGACGCTCTACCGCACGTCGGGGGAGAGCTCGATCATCGAGTCGCTCGTCCGGGCCGCGGAGTCGGGCAAGCAGGTCGCCGTGCTCGTGGAGCTGAAAGCCCGCTTCGACGAGGCCCGCAACATCGAGTGGGCGAAGCGGCTGGAGGAGGTCGGTGTCCACGTCGTCTACGGCCTGGTCGGGCTCAAGACGCACACCAAGACGCTGCTCGTGATCCGCGAGGAGCGCGACGGCCTGCG
>DASUEE010000134.1:0-16218 GCA_036275235.1 Acidimicrobiales bacterium
GAGGTCTCCTCGTCCTGCGGCGACGTGGTCGGCACGACCTGGGCGAGCGCGGCGGTGGGCGCCTCAGGGTCGTTGGGGATGGGCGGGGTCACCGACGCCACGCCGGCGTCCTCGCCGATGGCCGCCACGACCTCGCCGAACCGGGCGAGGTCGTCGGGCCCGTCCACCGGGGCCACCACGAAGAACGGCCCGTTGAAGCCGGGGCCGAACGCCTCGCTCAGCAGGTCGTAGGCCTGGCGGGTGGTCGACTCCTCGGGCCGGTTGCCCTCGTCGGAGAACCCGAGCCGCAGGCCGAGCACCGGCGCCGCCATCGCCAGCAGCACGAGCGTGCCGCCGATGGCGAAGAGCCACGGCCGGCGCTGGATGAGCTTGCTCCAGCGGTAGGAGCCGGTCTCCTCCACCGGCTTGGGCTCCCGGCGGGGGACCTCCCGGCGCAGGGCGGGGACGAAGGAGCCGACGACCAGGACCACGAGCGCCAGCGGGAGGGCGGCGAGCATGGCCGGCACCTCGAAGCCGGTGCCGAGCAGGGCGACGGCCACCAGCGCGGCGGCGACCAGGCCCCGCCACCGGGTGACCTCGATCCGGAGCTGGGCGAAGCCGAGCAGCGCGGGCAGGAGGGTGTTCGAGGCGAGCATCGTGGCGGCCACGGTCACGGCGGCCGCGACGCCCATGCCGGCCACGAACTCGAGGCCGATGAGGAGCAGGCCGAGCAGCGACACGACCACGGTGAGGCCGGCGAACACGACGGCCCGGCCGGCGGTGTCGATGGCGGCCATGGTGCCGACCTCGGGGTGGTCGCCCCGGTGCAGCTGCTCGCGGTAGCGGGTGACGATGAAGAGCGCGTAGTCGATGCCGACGCCGAGGCCGATCATGGCGCCGACCTGGAGCGCGAACTCCGGCATGGTCAGCACGTTGGAGAGCAGGTTGGTGAGGATCAGCCCGGCGCCCACGCCGGCGAGGGCGACGGCGATCGGCAGGCCCATGGCCAGCACCGAGCCGAACGACACGATCAGCACGAGCACCGCGAAGGCGAGGCCGATGAGCTCGGACGCAGGCGGCTCGAAGCCGGCGAGCACCTCGCCGCCGATCTCGATACGCAGGCCCGGGACCTCCGACTCCAGCTGCTCGGCCCGGTCGGCGAGCTCGCGGCCGAGCTCCCCGGCGTCGGCCCACTCGACGTCCTCGCTGATCTCGACCCGCGCGTAGGCGACCTCGCCGGCGAGGTCGCCCTCGGAGGAGACCTGGCCGACGGCGCCCCGCTCGTAGGGGCTGGTCACCTCGATGCCGTCGAGCTCCTCGGCGCGCTCGAACAGCTCCTCGACCGCGGCCTGGACCTCGGGGTCGTCGACCCCGCCGTCCGCCTGGAACACGATGGAGCCCTGCGCGCCGGCGCCCACCCCACCGAAGCGCTCCTGGAGCACCTCGATGCCGTCGCGGCTCTCGGAGGCAGGTGCCTCGGGATCGCCGCTGAGGTCGGAGCCGACGATGCCGGCGGCCGTGCCGGCCACGACGATCGCGGCGATCCAGCTGAGCAGCACCAGCCGCCGGTGGCGGAAGCAGGCGCGCGCCAAGGCCATGTACACGGGCCCTCCAAAGGGTCAGGGGGCGCCCAGGCTACGGCCGGTCCGGCGGGGTCACCAGTCAGCGGCGCTCGTGTGCCAAGAGCCACTCCTTGCGCTCGACGCCCCCGCCGTAGCCCCCGAGCGAGCCGTCGGCACGCACGACGCGGTGGCACGGGACGGCCAGCCACACCGGGTTCGCGCCGTTGGCCGTGCCCACGGCGCGGACCGCGCCGGGGGCGCCCACGGCCGCCGCGAGCTCGCGGTAGCTCCACGTGGTGCCGGCCGGGATGCCCCGCAGCGCCGCCCACACCCGCTGCTGGAAGGGGGTGCCGGCAACATCGACGTCGAGGTCGTCGAGCGCGTGGACGTCACCGTCCACGTAGCGCCGGACCGCCTCGGCGGCGGCGGACCCGCCCTCGACCCAGGGTCCGGGGAGCCGCCGGCGCACCCGGGCGGCGACGCGCTCGAAGTGGTCGTCGAACGCGAGCACGACCACGCGCTCGGGCCGTCCGGCCACGGCGACGCGGACGGGTCCCGCGGGCGTCGGCACCAGCGTCGTGGTCACGGTCTCGGTCAGGGTCTCGATCACGTCGGCAGCTCCGATCGGTCGGCGGTCCACAGGTGCGTCGCGGCGTAGGCCCGCCAGGGCCGCCACCGCTCGGGGTCCGTCCCGGCGAGGGTCCGCTTCAGGTGCAGGTCCTCGGCGGGGAACGCGTCGGGCTCCCCCATGCGCAGCGCCACGTACTCGGCGGTCCACGGGCCGATGCCCTTGATCGCGACGAGGGAGCGGAGGAGCTCGGCGTGGTCGACGCTGCCGTCCAGCACGACGGCACCGGCGAGCACGGCATCGGCGAGCCGCCGGACGGTGCCCGCCCGCTGCCCGTTCATGCCGAGCACCTCGAGAGGGGCGTCCGCGAGCTGCTCCGGCCGGGGGAAGGCGCCGTCGGTCCCGTGGGCGGCGACGATGCGGCCGACGACCGTGCGGGCCGCCGCCATCGAGACCTGCTGCCCGACCACGGCGCGCACGGCCGCCTCGAACCCGTTCCACCAGGCCGGCACCCGGATGCCCGGGCGATCGGCCACGAGGGGTGCGAGGACCGGGTCGGTGGCGAGGTGGGCGTCGACGGCCTGCGGATCGGCGTCCAGGTCGAACAGCCGCCGCGCCCCTGCCACGACCGTCCCGAGGTGGGTGCCGGCGGGGAGGTCGACCACCACGGTGATCCCGCCCGGTGCCGGGCTGATGCGAACGGTGCCGGCACGATCGCCCACCGCGACCCGGCGGAAGTAGGCCCCGTCCTCCACCTCCTCGAGACCGGGGACCGCACGCACCGCCAGCCAGTCGAGGACGGCGTCGGCGTCGAAGGGCTCTCGGGCGGCGAGGCGCAGGGTGAGCGCCCCCGGCGCGGCGTCCGAGGGCTGGTGGCGACGTCCCCGCTCCGCCCGCAGCTGCGACGGCGTCGCCCGGAAGACGGCCCGGCACACGTCGTTGCACTGGCGCACGCTGCCGAAGCCGGCGGCGAAGGCGATGTCGGCGACCTTGAGGTCCGTGTCGGCGAGCAGGCGCAACGCGAGGTGGGCGCGCCGCGTGCGGGCCACGGCGTCGGGCGTGGTCCCGAGGTGCTCGCGGAACAGCCGTCGCAGGTGCCGATCCCCCACGTGGAGGCGGTCGGCCAGGGCGGCGACGTCGCTGCCGTCGAGCGCTCCCTCGTCGATGAGCCGCAGGGCCCGGTCGACGATGCCGGCGCCCCCCTTCCAGCCGCTCGATCCGGGCGAGGCGTCGGGGCGGCAGCGGCGGCACGGGCGGAGGCCGGCGTCCTCGGCGGCGGCCGGGTGCGCGTAGAAGTCGACGTTGCGGGCGAGCGGCGTGCGCGAGGGGCACACGGGGCGGCAGTACACGCCCGTGGTCCGCACCCCGACCCAGAAGCGGCCGTCGAAGCGGGGGTCCCGGCTGCGCAGGGCCTCGTAGCAGCGGCGGTGGTCGAGCCGCTCGTCGAGTCGGGGTGGCGCGTCGCCGGGCACGACACGATCCTGCCGCACCCGCCGGGCCGCGTCTGGCGGGATCCGGACATGGGAGTGCGACGCCGGGCGGTGGCTACGTTGCACGCCGTGACCGATCCCGTGCAGCTCTCCATCGAGGACGGCGTCGCCGTCGTCCGCCTCGACGACGGCAAGGCGAACGCCATCTCGCACCGCCTGCTCGAGCAGCTCCACGAGGCGCTCGACCGTGCCGCGGCCGAGGCCTCGGCGGTGGCGCTCATCGGCCGGGAGGGGAGGTTCTCCGCCGGCTTCGACCTGTCGGTCATGACCCAGGGCGCCGACGCCACCCGCGGGCTGGTGAAGGCCGGCGGCGAGCTGCTGATGCGCCTGTACACCCACCCCCAGCCGACGGTGGCGGCGGTGACCGGTCACGCGCTGGCCGCCGGCGTGCTGCTCACGATCGCCTGCGACACCCGCATCGGGTCCGCCGACCTGCCGGCCAAGATCGGCCTGAACGAGACAGCCATCGGGATGGGCCTGCCCTGGTACGGCATCCGCCTCGGCGAGGCCCGCCTCTCGATCCGGCACCGGCAGCGGGCCGTCCTGCAGGCGGAGTTGTACGACATGGCCGGCGCCCTCGACGCCGGGTACCTCGACGAGCTCGTCGACGGCGACGCCGTCGTGGACACCGCCATCGAGCGAGCCCGCGCGCTGGGCCAGCTGCCGGGGTCGGCCTACTCGTTCACGAAGCGGCGCCTCCGCCAGGCGCTCGCCGACGAGGTCCTCGGCGGCCTCGACGCCGACATGGAGACCATGGTCCCCCCCACCCCCGCCTGACACCCGTTCTGGGGTACCGATCCCCCCGCATTCGCGGGGATCGGTACCCCAGAACGCTCAGGCGCTCCGGCGGCGCAGGACGTACATCGGCGTGGTGCCGATGCCCTTCAGGTCCCTCGGCTTCAGCGAACGGCAGGTGATGCCCTCCTCGTCGAGCGACCCGAGGGCGTCGACGAAGTGCTGGTCGGCGAGCACGGAGCCGGGGCGGGCGTAGGACACGAGCCGGCTCGCCAGGTTCACCGGTGGCCCGAACAGGTCGCCCAGGCGCGAGAGCACGGGGCCGTGCGCGAGCCCGACCCGCAGATCCGGCTGGTCGCCGCCGAAGGTCTCGACGAGGTCGAGCGCGAGCTCGGCCGCGGGACGCGGGTCGTCGAACGCGAAGAGCACGGCGTCGCCGATGAGCTTGACCACGCGGCCGCCCCGCTCCGTGATCAGGTCGGCGGTGGTCGCCTCGAACAGCTCGAGCAGGCCGGCGAGCTCGCCTTCGGGGAGGCGCCCGGACAGGCGCGTGTAGGACACGACGTCGGCGAAGCCGACGGCGACCTCGGGCTGCTCCAGGTCGATGCCGGCCATGCGCCGCACCGCGCCCGCGTAGAGGTGCCGGCGCAGCAGGTACGACAGCTCGTGCTCGATCAGCGGGTTCACGAGCTCGGCGGCGAGCACCATCACGTCGTCGGTGGCGCCCGGGGGGAGGACGGTCATCTCGGCCACGGCCTCGTCGACGATCGAGTGGAGGGCGTCGGCGACCCGCCCCATCGTCTGTCCGAGGAGGCGGGCGAAGCGCACCGCCGTGTCCGCGGAGATGCCGCTGACCTGCAGGAACCCGTTGATGGCGGCCAGCGCCTCGACGTCGGCGTCGGTGAGGGCGACGACGTCGTCGGGCAGCTGCGCGAAGCCCATCGCCCGCCACAGGCGCCGGCCGAGCTCCTCGGTGGCGCCGGCACGCTCCCACACCTGTGCGGGCGTCAGGGTCGGGGCGCCACCGAGCAGCACCTCCGACTGCGCCAGGCGCCGCAGCGCCTCTGGACCCTCGGCGGCCGCCGCGTCGACGACCGCTGCCTCGACGCCGAGGTCGTCGCGGAGGTGGGCGGCGAGGTCGAACGGGGGCGGCGACGGGTCGGCCACGTCGTGACCCTACGTACCGGCGGCGGCCAGGCCCCGCGAGACCGCTTCGTGGAGCGCCGGCCGCAGCCGGTGCGCCGCCACGATCTCGTGCACGGACCCCACCTGCCGAGCGCGCTCGACGCTGTGGACCGCGTCGAACTCGGCGGCGACCTCGCCCAGCTTCTCGTTGCGGACCGCGGCACGGAGGTCGGCGAGGTCGGCCCGCAGCCGTCCGCGATCCGCCGTCGGTGCCGTGGCCAGCCGTGCCGCCAGCTCCCGCACCCGCGGGTCGGCCTCCGTGCGGGCGTCGACGTCCCTCGTGAACACGACGGCCGCGGCCGGCGCGCCGCCGATGACCGAGGCGTGGGCTCCCTCGACCGCCAGCACCTGCATCCGGTCGTTGAGGCGGCCCGAGAACACGACGAACGCACCGCCGTGGTAGCGGGAGATCACGCACAGGACGATGGGCCCGTCGAAGTTCACGATGGCCCGACCGATCTCGGCGCCGTACTCGAGCTGCAGCCGGCGCAGGGACTCGGGGGAGCCGTCGAAGCCCGACAGGTTGGCGAGGACCACGACCGGTCGGTTGCCGCTGGCGGCGTTGATCGCCCGGGCCACCTTCTTCGACGAGAGCGGGAACAGGGTGCCGGCCGACCACTGGGCCGGGCCGTCAGCCGGGAGCTGGCCGGTGCGGGCGAGCGGCCGCGACTCCACGCCGACGAGGCAGACCGGCAGGCCTCCGAGGTGCGCGTCGAGGACCACTGCCCCCTGGGCCTCGGCCATGTCGCTCCAGCGCTCGATCGGCTCGAGGTCCTGGTCGACCACCGCGCGCATGACCGATCGGATGTCGAAGGGCTTCTTGCGGCCGGGGTTGGTCTCCTCGGAGAAGATCTCGCCGACGGTGGCGAACGTCGTGCCCTCGCCGGCGTGGGGCGCGGTGGTGACGTCGCGGTCCACCGGGTCGGTGGTCATCGCGGGGCGCGGCCCGGGCTCGCCGGGCGCCACGTAGGCGTGGTCGTAGTGGGCGAAGAGCACGTCGACGGCGCCCACGAGGTCGGGTGCCCAGTACTGCGCCTGGCCGTTCGGGCCCATGATCCGCTCGTGGCCGCCGATGCCGATGTTGTCCTCGGCCGACACGCCACCGCTGAAGTCGATCGCCTGCTTGCCGGTGAGCACCATCGTGGAGTCCGGCGTCATGACGAGGATGCCCTTCGTGTGCATGAGCATCGTCGCCTCGGCGTTCCAGTACGGCTGCGCCCCGACGTTCACGCCCGCGACCACGACGTTGATCTCGCCGCCCGCCTGCGTGAACTCGACGATGCGGCGCAGCACCGACGCCACCCAGTCGAGGTTCTCGCTGCCGCTGTCCATGGCGATGCGGGCGCCGGCGGAGAGGGCGAACCACTCGATGGGCAGGCCGCGCTGCTCCGCGAGATCGATGGCAGCGAGCAGCCGTCGGCACTCGGCCTCGGCGATCGACCCCATCGACCTCGTCGGGTCGCCGAGCACTGCGACGCGGGTCATGCCCTCCGGGTGCTTCTCCGTGGCCGCCGTCACGAGGCCGATGACGACGCCCGCGGTGTTCTGCCCGTCAGGCCGGTCGACGGCGACCAGGCGATCGCCGTCGGGCCCCTCCTCGAGGTCGAGCTCGGTGAAGTGCCCCTCACCGTGCTCGGCCTCGGTGGTGAGCAGCGGGACGATCTCGTACGGGTACACGGTGCCGCGACGCCGGCAGGCGAGCACCTTCTGGGTGCGGTCGTCGAGGGGCAGCATCGGCTCGGTGGGCGGTGGCGTCAGCTGCATCGTGAGCCCACGTCCGGTCTGGTAGCCGAGGCGGAACACCACGTCGGCCGCCTCCGAGGCGCCGGGCTCGACGACCTTCGCCTGGACGAGCACCTGCTCGATGCCGAGCCCGGTGGTGAGCGGGACCAGGCGCTTCGCCACCGAGGCCACCTCGTCGAGGCTGATCTCCACCGTCGGCCACACGTAGAGCATCACCCGGTTCCACTCGAGGCGGCGGCGGCGTGCGTCGTCGGCGATGCCCCGGCGGATCCCGTCGAGGCAGGCGACCAGCACCCGCTCGAGCTCCGGCAGGGCGATCAGGGTTCCGTCGGCGTCGCGCACCGGCGTGATGTCGCGGACCTCGGCGACGGCGACCAGGCGCTCGTCACCGGGCTGGTCGCGCGCCACGCAGTCGAAGACGTGCACGTCGCCGGTGCCGTCGAGCCGGGAGACGTCGAAGTTCTCCAGCCGCCACAGGTGGAGCCGCTCGCCGATCATCGGGTGCAGGCCCCGGTACACGCGCTGCTCGCACCAGTCACCCCCCTCGCGCCGCCAGGAGAGGTGGTGCACGGTCCGGCGGTCGTCCCCCGGCGCCGCGGCCACGACCGCCACCCGCTCGACCGACGGCGCCAGCCCGAGCGCGGCCACGACACCTTCGACGCGCTCGGCGAGCGCCTCCGGGGCGGTCGGCTGCGACAGCCGCAGGTACACGTCGATCACGCCGGCTGCGCCGGCGTCGAGGGCCCGTGCGGCCTCCTCCAGGGCACCAGGCAGGTCGCCCTCGTCGCACGCCACGCCTGCGATAGAGATCGCCGTGCCGCGGTGGCGGTAGCGGGCGGTGACGAGCGGGCGATCGGCGGCGTCGCGGGCGACGTCCTCCAACGAGCGGATCTTGTAGAAGCGTCGGGTGAGGACCTCGACGAGGGCGGCCGAGGTCTTGGTGGAGCGTCCGAAGCCGTCGACGTCGGCCAGCTCCGCCATGAGCGGCACCGGGGTCGCGACCAGGTCGTCCCGAGCGGCGCGGTCGTGGGCATCGAGCGCGAGGGCTTCGAGCGACCGGCGCACCGAGACGTCGATCGCGGTGCGCGACCGGGCGACGAGCGGTTCGTCGATGCAGCGGTAGCGCACGCTGCGGGCGAGGTTGCCGATGGAGGGGTGCTGCGCCTGCGTCGCGGCGATGAGCCGGTCGAGGGTGTCGCGCAGCTCGTCGCGCTCGTCGTCGGCACCGCACTCGCCGACCCGCCGCTCCAGCAGGGCGTGCACCACCGGCAGCTGCTCGTCGCGGCGCAGCACGGCCCGGTGGATGCTGTGCACCGCCGCCTCGAGCTCGGGGCTGCGCTCCAGCGACGTGACGCCGTAGTGGACCAAGGCGTCGTGCAGGCGGGCCCGGAACCGCTCGGGCAGGTCCTCGTGGTCGGCGTCCAGCGTGCGCAGGTAGAGGTGGAAGTGCTCGAGCGGGCTGCGGGCCTCCAGCGCCTGGTCCCGCTCGGCCTCCCGGCGACCACGGGTGAGGCCGCACAGGTCGGCGAAGATCCGCAGCAGCCCGAGCTCGCGCCGGCGCTCGGCCGCGTCGAGCGACGACCCGTCGCGGAGCGCGTCCACGATCCGGTCGCCGACGTCGGCGGCGTCGAAGCCGAGCAGGAGCGAGCGCAGCACGTCGTGGCGCCCGGACGGGTGGTCGGGGTCGCCGGCGAGGGCATCGAGCGAGAGCCGTCGAGCAGCGTCGCCGCCTGCCCCCGGGTCGGCCTCGGCACCGATCCGCAGCAGCGGGGCGCCGACGTCGACCTGCGTGTTCGGTGAGACGTACACGTCCTCCACCACGCCGGCGGCCGGCGCCAGCACCGCCGTCTCCATCTTCATGGCCTCGACCACGGCGACCCGCTGGCCGGCGTGCACCCGGTCTCCCGGCGCCACGTCGACGGACACGACCAGCGAGACCGCCGGCGCGCGGAGCAGGCCGCCGTCGTCGCGGGAGAAGCGGTGCACGACCCCGTCGACCTCGACCAGCTGCTCGGTGCGCTGGGAGTGCGTCACGACCCGGTACGTGCGGTCGCCGACCGTGAGCCGCCGGTGGTTGGCATCGAGGCGGTCGAGGACCACGTCGACCACGACACCGTCGAGGGCGACCCGGTACCAGCCGTCGAGGTCGCCGGTGGCCACGTGCAGGCGGTGCTCGGCCTGCTGCCACCGCAGCTCCACGTCGTGACCCGCCTGCGGATCGGACTCGGGCCTGCCGCGCGCTGCCGTCGACAGGAAGCGGGCACGGTCGAGGAGGCGCTGCTCCTCGTGGACCTCGACCGCGGCGACCACCAGCGCCACGTCGGCGAGGTGGTCGGTGCGGTGGTCGCCGGTGGCGGTGAGGCGGTCGAGCCAGCCGGTGTCGAGCTCGCCGGCGACGACCTCGGGCCGGTCGACGAGGTCGAGCAGGAACGCCTTGTTCGTGGTGCCGCCGTCGACGAGCACGGTCATCTGCGACAGGGCCCGACGCAGGCGCACCCGGGCCTGCTCGCGATCGGCCCCCCAGGCGATCACCTTCGCCACCATCGAGTCGTACTCGGGGGCGATCACGTCACCTGCGGCCACGCCCGTGTCGACCCGGATGCCCGGACCCGTGGGGAGCACGAGCGCAGCGATGCGCCCGGCGGCCGGCGCGAACCCCTGCTGGGGGTCCTCGGCGTTCAGCCGGGCCTCGAACGCGTGGCCCGTCGGCGCCGGCGGCTCCGGCGCCGGGAGCGGGAGGCCGGCGGCCACCTCGAGCTGGAGGCGGACGAGGTCGAGCCCGGTGGTCACCTCGGTGACCGGGTGCTCCACCTGGAGGCGGGTGTTGACCTCGAGGAAGGCGAGCAGGTCGTGGTCGGGCTGGTAGAGGAACTCGACCGTGCCGGCGCCGACGTAGCCGGCCTCGCGGGCCAGCCGCACGGCGGCCGCGCGCAGCCGCGCCTCGTGCTCGGGCCGGAGCGCGGTGGAGGCGGACTCCTCGATGACCTTCTGGTTCCGGCGCTGGATCGAGCAGTCGCGCACGCCGGGGGCCCACACCGTGCCGTGCGAGTCGGCGATGACCTGGACCTCGACGTGGCGGGCGTCGGACACGACCCGCTCGAGGAAGACGGTGGGATCGCCGAAGGACCTCGCGCCCTCGTCCCGCGCCCGGTCGAAGGCCACCTCGAGCTCGTCCGGCGAGTCGACCCGCCGGATGCCACGACCTCCGCCGCCTGCCGCGGCCTTCACCATGAGCGGGTAGCCCACGTGCTCGGCGGCCGCCCGGGCGGCGGCCAGGTCCTCGACCGGCCCGCCGCTCCACGGGGCCAGCGGCACGTCGGCCCGCTCGGCGAGCTGCTTGGCCGCGATCTTGTCGCCGAGCAGCCGCATCACGTCGCCCGACGGGCCGACGAACGTGATGCCGAGCCGATCGCACAGGTCGGCGAACTCGGGCCGCTCGGCCACGAAGCCCCAGCCGACCCATGCGGCATCGGCCCGGGCGGCGCCCAGCGCGGCCTCGAGGACGGCGAGGTCGAGGTACGGCGTGCCCGCGATCGGCACGCCGAGGTCCTCGAAGCACACGGCCTCGTCGGCCTCGCGCACGAACATGGCCCGGCGCTCGGCGCGCGTGTGGAGGGCCACCGTGGTCGCGCCCTCCAGCTCCCGCGCCGCGTGCACGAGGCGCATCGCGGCCTCGCCGCGGTTCACGATGGCGATGCGCCCGACCTCGACCACGGAGGTCAGACCGCGGCCGCCGGTGCGGGTTACACCCGGCCCGGCGAGCGGGCGGTCCGGCGGTGGCGACGACGACCAGCGCCCGGCGACGCTCCCCGCAGCTTCCTCAGCTGGCAGCCCTCCGTCGCACACCCCCCTCCGAAACTGGCAGCGGCTCCGTTGCAGCGGGTCAGGTCCGCCACTCGTCCGGAACCGGGTCCGTGCGGCCGTCGAGCGGCGGATCCCACCGGCCGTCGACCCAGCGGCGCACGACCTTGCCCGGCACGCCGGCGACGACGCTGCGGTCGGGAACGTCGCCCCGCACCACGGAGCCGCCGGCCACGGTCACGTGCTCGCCGAGCGCGGTCCCCGGCAGGATGATCGCACCCGTCCCGATCCAGGAGCCGGCGCCGATCGACACCGCATCCGCCACCGGCCACTGGTCCTTGATGGGCACGTCGACGTCGTCGTAGGCGTGGTTGTGGTCGGTGATGTACACGTTCGGCGCGATCGTCACGTCGTCGCCGATGGTGATGCCCACCCGCCCCACGAGCGACCCGCCGCGCCCGATGTTGCAGCGGTCGCCGATGCGGATCACCGGCGGGGCGGCGGGGTCGAGCTCCTCGTTCCAGAAGCCCACCGACATCGACACGTGGGGACCGATCAGCGTGAACGCGCCGATCTCGATCCAGTGCTGCCCGAACAGCTGCCCGGGCGGGAACGCCAGCATCGAGCGCTCCCCCATCGACCGGAACCGCTTCCCGTGGGCGTCGTCCGGGCCCGTGGCACCCACCGCGCAGATCCACTCCCACGAGTGCTGGATCGCCGCCGCCGCAGCGTTGCGCACACGGGGCGACAGCTCGCCGGGCTGGAACACGGCGCCGGACGGTACCGCCGGGTCACCCGGTGAGCTGGAACCGGCGGGTGACCGTGTCGGTGCTCGTGGAGAACAGATCGACCAGAGCGGCACGAGCGTAGAGGTCGCCCTTCACGTAGGCGTCGACGAAGTACTCGGCACCCGCTCCGACGCCCGCCGGGATGCAGTGGGACCACGCGCAGCCATCGTCGTCGGATCCGAACGCCAGGAACTTGTCGGGCTGCGCCCCCTCCCAACCCGCGAGGGCCGAGTCGAAGGGGATCAGCTCGTCATCGCTGTTGTTCGCCATGTGAAGGGCCGGCGACGCTCCAGGTTGGAGCCGGTAGCGGCCGCCGACGAAGCCGGTCGCCAGGAAGTAGCCCATGCCGGCACTGACCGCATCGATTCGGGGGTCATCGCAGCAGGTGTTCAGGAACAGCAGGCCGGTGATGGCACCGCCGGAGACGCCCTCGTAGCCGATCCGAGCGGGATCGATCTTCCCGTGGAGCGAGTCCTCCGGATCGGCGCTCCGGCGCAGCAGGTCGTCGAGCAGGACCGACACGTCACCCGGCTGGTTCGGGAGGTCCGGGGCGGTGAAGCGGCTCGGGTCCTGCCCAACGGCCACCATCGGGAAGGTGGGAGCGGCCACGACGTAGCCCCTCGGCGGGTAGCCCTTCGCCGTCTCGTGGACCGTCCACCGGGTGTTCCCGAGGCCGTGTCCAAGGATCACGAGAGGGAACGGCCCGTCGCCGTCGGGCACCATCACCGTCGTCCGGATCGTCCGGTCAGAGGAGAAGACGCACGGCCACGCATCGATCCCGCGAGCGGCGTCGACCACGACGACCGTCTCGCCGGGCGACGGATCGCCGTCGGGTTCGCGTGGTTGGCCCGCCGGGTCGGCGACCGGCACCACGTAGCGCGCCCGGATCGGCGCGCGCCGGGCCTCCACGGGAAGCTGCGGGGACAACGTGCCGCCCGCGCCGCAGGGGTTCGTGGACACCACCACCCGGTAGTCGCACCCGCTCACGAGCTCGCCGGCGAAGCGGCCCTCGGCATCGGCCGGGAGCAGGACGCCACGACCGTACAGGCCCAGGTCGCGCTCGTCCGCTGCGCAGTCGGTCAGCGCGGCGACGACGACGTCGCCCGGCAGCGCAGCGGTTCGGGCCGGGGTCGTCGTCTGCCCGGCGACCGTGCCGCGGTAGCTGACGTACGGCGATCTGGCTGCGGCAGCCTCGGGCACCACCACCGCTGCGAGCGCAGCGACGACCGTTCCCGCGACCGCGAGCGCCCGCAACCCTCTGCCCACGTCGGCCCCTCCCGCCGTCAGATCACGTTGATGCCGGCACCGTACGCACCTCCGACGGACGTGGCAACGGTTCATCTGGACCACCGGCCGCCACACTGGGCGGGTGGCCCCCCGTCTCGTCGACCTGCTCCCCCGCCCCACCGCGGGCGAGCCCGACGTCGACGCGATCGTCGAGGCCTTCACCGACTGGGCCGCCGAGCGCGGCCTCGAGCTCTACCCCCACCAGGAGGAGGCGATCCTCGAGCTGCTCTCCGGCTCGAACGTGATCCTCGCCACGCCCACCGGATCGGGGAAGTCGCTCGTCGCCCTCGCCGCCCACGCCCGCTCGGTCGCCGGCGGCGGGCGGTCCTGGTACACGGCGCCCGTGAAGGCGCTCGTCTCGGAGAAGTTCTTCGACCTGTGCGAGCACCTCGGCGCCGAGAACGTCGGACTGCTCACCGGCGACTCGTCGGTGAACCCCGACGCCCCGGTGATCTGCTGCACCACGGAGATCCTGGCCCACGTCGCGCTGAAGGACGGCGCGGAAGCCGACGCCGAAACGGTCGTCCTCGACGAGTTCCACTTCTACGGCGACCCCGACCGGGGCTGGGCCTGGCAGGTGCCGCTGCTCGAGCTGCCCCAGGCGTCGTTCCTCCTCCTCTCGGCCACGCTCGGCGACGTCCGGTTCTTCCGGGAGGACCTCACCCGGCGCACGGGTCGCCCGACCGCGCTCGTCGACCAGGCGGTGCGACCCGTGCCGCTGCACTTCGAGTACCGGCGGACGCTCCTCCACCACACCATCGAGGACCTCCTCGCCCACGACGCCGCCCCGCTCTACCTCGTCAACTTCTCGCAGAAGGACGCGGTCGCGATGGCCACGGCGATGGCGAGCATCGTGAAGCTCGACGACGATGCGAAGGCGGAGGTGAACAGCGAGCTCGCCGCCGCCAAGCTGCCCGCCGGCTTCGGGCGCGACCTCGCCCGCCTCCTCCGCAACGGGGTGGGCGTGCACCACGCCGGCATGCTCCCCCGCTACCGGCGGCTGGTCGAGCGGCTCACGCAACGGGGACTGCTCAAGGTCGTGTCCGGCACCGACACGTTGGGCGTCGGCGTGAACCTGCCCATCCGCACGGTCGTGCTCACCCGCCTCTACAAGTACGACGGCACCGACACCCGGCTGCTCAGCGCGCGTGAGTTCCACCAGATCGCCGGCCGCGCCGGACGAGCCGGGTACGACACCGCCGGCCTCGTCATCGCACTGGCGCCCGATCACGTCGCCGAGAACGAGAGCGCCCAAGCGAAGGCGGTCGACGACCCGAAGAAGAAGCGCAAGCTGAAGAAGTCGCAGCCGCCCAAGGGCTTCGTGCACTACGACGAAGAGACGTTCCGCAAGCTGCAGGACGCCACGCCCGAGCCGCTGGAGTCGTCGTTCCGCATGACGCCCGGGATGCTCATGCAGCTGCTGGACCGGCCCGGCGATGCCTGGCAGCACGGTCGGGCACTGCTGCTCGGCAGCCACGAGCCGCGCACCCGCCAGCGGCGCCACGTGCGCTCGACCATCGGGCTGTACAAGGCGCTGCGCACCGCCGGCGTGGTGCGCCTCCTCGACGAGCCCGACAGGTACGGCCGCTTCGTCGAGGTCGACCACGCACTGCAGGACGACTTCGCCCTCAACCAGCTGCTCGCCCCGTTCCTGCTCCACGCGCTGCCGCTGCTCGACCGCGAGGACGACGGCTACCCGATGGCGGTGCTGGCGCTGGTCGAGTCCGTGGTGGACGACCCGTTCCCGATCCTCATGGCCCAGAAGGACAAGGCCAAGGACGAGGCGATGGCCGAGATGAAGGCCGCCGGCGTCGAGTACGAGCAGCGCATCGAGGAGCTGGAGAAGATCCGCTACCCGCAGCCGATGCGCGAGCAGATCTACGACGTCTTCGACCGCTGGCGCACCGCGAACCCCTGGATCGGCGACCGCAACATCGCCCCGAAGGGCGTGGTGCGCGACATGTGGGACCGCTCGATGGACTTCTCCTCCTTCGTGCGCCACTACGGCATCAAGCGCTCCGAGGGCCTGCTCTTGCGCTACCTCTCCGACGTCTACAAGGCCCTGCTCCGCACGGTCCCCGACGACGTCAAGGACGACGAGGTCCTCGAGCTGCAGGACTGGCTCGGCGCGGTCATCCGCGCCACCGACTCGTCGCTCCTCGACGAGTGGACCGCGCTCCTCCTCGGCGCCGAGGACGAGGACCCGACGATGCTCGCCCGCGAGGCGGCCGACGACGCCGGCGTCCCCGACGTCACCACCGACCGCCGGGCCTTCCGGGCGCTCGTGCGGGCGCGGGTGTTCCGCTGGGTGCAGTACGCCTCCACCGGCCAGTGGCAGGCCTGGGCCGAGGACCTGTCCGAGGTCGGCGACCGGGGCTGGAGCGAGCGCAAGCTCCGCGAGCTGTTCGAGCCGTACGTCGAGGCCTACGGCGAGGGCGCCATCGGCATCGACGCCGACGCCCGCGGCCCGTCGAGGTTCGCGGTGGCCGACGAGGGCGACGTCTGGGAGGTCGAGCAGACCCTCGCCGACCCCGAGGGCCACGACGAGTGGTACCTCGCCGTGACGGTCGACCTGCCGGCGTCGGCGGAGCACGGCGACATCCAGGCGAAGCTCGACGGCCTCCACCGCCGCTGACCCCCACCCCTCCGGATATTTCGTGCCTCCGTCAGGCCACGCCTGACTGAGACACGACAGATGCGGTGAGCACGACTCGGAGCGCACGAGCGAGGTCGGTGGCGAACGTGGCGGCCTTGACGTGGACGACCGTCCACCCGAGCGCCTCGAGCCGCGCGTCGCGTCGCTTGTCGGCCGCCTTCGCCGGCTTCTCCTCGTGCTGGGAGCCGTCGATCTCGACCGCGATCATCCGGTCGGGGAAGGCCAGGTCGATCCGGTAGCTGGTCTCCGAATCCACGTGCACCCAGAGCTGGGCCGTCGGCGGGACACCGGCATCGAGGAAGGCGTCCAGCGCGACCTGTTCCAGTCCGGACTCGGAGATGCCACCGGTGTCGACGTACCGGTCGAGCCAGTCCCGCAGCGCGGCGCCGCCGTTGCGACCCTGGCGCTTGTGGCGCAGGTACGT
>DASUEE010000135.1:0-2510 GCA_036275235.1 Acidimicrobiales bacterium
GCGGGCACGATCTTCGCCAACTACGACGGGGTGAACAAGCACCGCACGACGGTCGGCCGGCACGCCAGGACCGGTGCCAACAACACGTTCGTGGCCCCGGTCGAGATCGGCGACGGTGCGGTCACGGGCGGAGGGACCGTCGTACGCCGTGACGTCCCGCCGGGCGCGCTGGCCGTGTCCACCGGTCCGCAGCGCAACCTGGACGGATGGGTGCTGAAGAGGCGCGAGGGGACGCCTGCGGCGGATGCGGCGGCCGCAGCCCTCGAGCGACGTGCGACGTCTCACAGCGACGGCTCCGAAGTCGCCTCCGAGGCCCCCGGTGGGACACAATCCGAGTGAGCCCCCACCCTTCGAGGAGTCGCACGTCGTGAGCGGACTGAAGCGGACCACCGAGAAGAACCTGATGGTCTTCAGTGGTCGCGCCCACCCCGAGCTGGCCGCCGAGGTCGCCGAGCTTCTCGGCACCGGACTCGTGCCGACCTCGGCGTACGAGTTCGCCAACAGCGAGATCTACGTGCGGTTCGAGGAGTCGGTCCGCGGCTGCGACGCGTTCGTGATCCAGAGCCACACCGCGCCGGTGAACGAGTGGATCATGGAGCACCTCATCATGGTCGACGCGCTGAAGCGGGCCTCGGCCAAGCGCATCACGGTCGTGATGCCGTTCTACGGCTACGCCCGCCAGGACAAGAAGCACCGCGGACGCGAGCCGATCTCTGCCCGGCTGATGGCCGACCTGTTCCACACCGCGGGCGCGGACCGGCTGATCGCGGTGGACCTGCACACCGCCCAGATCCAGGGGTTCTTCGACGGCCCGGTGGACCACCTGATGGCGCTGCCGATCCTCAGCGACTACGTCCGGGAGAAGTACGGCCACGAGCAGCTCGCCGTGGTCTCGCCGGACGCCGGCCGGATCAAGGTGGCCGAGCAGTGGTCGAACCGCCTCGGGGGCGCGCCGCTGGCCTTCATCCACAAGACCCGTGACATCCACCGGCCCAACGAGTCGGTCGCCAACCGGGTGGTGGGCCAGGTGGACGGCCGCATCTGCGTGCTCGTCGACGACATGATCGACACCGGCGGCACCATCGTGAAGGCCGCCGAGGCACTGATGAACGACGGTGCCGCGGGAGTCATCATCGCCGCGACCCACGCCATCCTGTCGGACCCGGCGGTCGACCGGCTGAAGAACTGCCCGGCCGCCGAGATCATCGTGACCAACACGCTGCCGATCCCCGCCGAGCGTCAGTTCGACAAGCTGACGTGCCTGTCGATCGCGCCGCTGATCAGCCGGGCGATCCGGGAGGTCTTCGAGGACGGCTCGGTGACCTCGCTGTTCGACGGCCAGGCCTGAGACAGCGGTACGGCGGCCCGTCCGCCCGTCGCGGGACGGCCCGCACCGGCGCCGTACCCACGGATTCGCGCTGATCGCACGTCCTCGTTACGATAGGCAGGTTGCCTCGGCGAGGGAGACGCAGACGCTCCGTGATCGACGCGGTACCGGGTGGTCCCCACCGTCCCCGGCCTCCGTGATCGACCCTGGCCCCCAGGAGCTCCGGAGTCGTCCTCCTCTCGCGAAGCAGCCACCGATGCAGCCCACCGAGCGTGTACGAGAAGCAAGCTGAGGAGTCCCACCCCATGTCCGAGAGCAACATCCAGGCCGAGGCGCGCACCGAGTTCGGCAAGGGCGCCGCCCGCCGCATCCGCCGCGCCGACAAGGTCCCCGCGGTCCTCTACGGCCACGGGGGCGACCCGATCCACGTCACCCTGCCCGGCCACGACACGATGCTGGCGCTCAAGCACGGCGGCGTGAACGCCCTGCTGACGATCACCGTCGACGGCAAGGAGACCCTGGCGCTGCCCAAGCAGGTCCAGCGCGACCCGATCAAGGGCTTCCTCGAGCACCTCGACCTGCTGATCGTGAAGAAGGGCGAGAAGGTCACCGTCGAGATCCCGGTCCACCTCAACGGTGAGCCGGCCGCCGACGCGCTCGTCACCGTCGAGCACGCCGCGGTGACCGTCGAGGCCGAGGCGACCCACATCCCCGAGTACATCGAGATCTCCGTCGAGGGCGCCGAGGTCGGCACCCAGATCTACGCCAAGGACCTCGACATCCCCGCCGGCTCGACGCTGCACCTCGACGAGGAGACCCTCATCGTCAACGTGACCCACGCGCCGACCGCCGAGGAGATCGAGGCCGAGCTCGAGGAGGCCGAGGCCGAGGTCGGCATCGAGCGCGACGAGTCCGAGGAGCCCGCCGAGGGTGCCGAGGGCGAGTCCGCCGAGGGCGCCGAGGGCGAGTCCGAGGGCGGCGAGGAGTCCTCCGCGGAGTGACCTCCGCCGGTCCGCACGGCCGGCGCGGCAGGGGACGGGTCACCGTCGCACTAGGCTGCCGACCGTGTGGCGCCAGCGCGTGAGAGCGATCTTCAACAGGAAGGCCGGGGATCTCGTGACCGACAGCTCGACCAGCTCCGACAACGGGGTCTGGTTGGTCGTCGGGCTCGGGAACCCCGGCC
>DASUEE010000136.1:0-20681 GCA_036275235.1 Acidimicrobiales bacterium
GCACGACGGCCGGCTCCGAGTGCGGGTCGAGAAGGACGTCACCGTGGTCGCCCTCGACGGGGGGCTCGACGCGCAGATGGCCGACGAGGTCGTCCCCGGGCTGCCCGGCGTGCTCGCCGGCGTCGACGCCGCCGTGCTCGACGTCGACCAGGTGACCCTGCTCGACGAGGCCGCCTTCGCCCGGGTCGCCGACGCCTTCGACGCGGCGACCGACGGGCTGGAGCGCTGCGTGGTCGCGTCCCGGCTGTCGGGGCGGCTGGTGCTGGAGCGCTGGGGCGCGACCTCGCGCTTCGGGGTGTTCACCAGCGTCGCCGACGCCCTCCAGGCCCGGGCGTTCCGCGGTGACGGCTACGGCCCCGGGTGGGACCCCACCGGCTGACCCCCGGAGCCCGGCCGGTCGTGGGCGCGGCGGGTCGCGGCGGCGACGGCCTCTCCGGAGCCTATGAGGCGTGACCGGTCCGCTCAGGTCATAGGTTGCGGTGGGTGGAGCGCCGCATCTTCGGGCTGGAGAACGAGTACGGGGTCACCTGCACCCTCCGGGGCCAGCGGCGCCTCAGCCCCGACGAGGTCGCCCGCTACCTGTTCCGCCGCGTCGTGTCGTGGGGCCGCTCGTCGAACGTGTTCCTCGCCAACGGGGCGCGCCTGTACCTCGACGTCGGCTCGCACCCCGAGTACGCCACGCCGGAGTGCGACGACATCGTCGACCTCGTCACCCACGACAAGGCCGGCGAGCGGATCCTCGAGCAGCTGCTGGCCAGCGCCGAGCAGCGCCTCCGCGAGGAGGGCATCCGCGGCGTCATCTACCTGTTCAAGAACAACACCGACTCGGCCGGCAACTCCTACGGGTGCCACGAGAACTACCTCACGTCCCGGCACGACGACTTCGGCTCCTACTCCGAGCACCTCATCCCCTTCCTCGTCACCCGCCAGATCTACGCCGGCGCCGGCAAGGTGCTGCAGACCGCCCGGGGTGCCGTGTTCTGCCTCGCCCAGCGGGCGGAGCACATCTGGGAGGGCGTGAGCTCGGCCACCACCCGCAGCCGGCCGATCATCAACACCCGCGACGAGCCCCACGCCGACGCCGAGCGCTACCGCCGCCTGCACGTCATCGTCGGCGACTCGAACATGAGCGAGTACACGACGTACCTGAAGGTCGGCGCCACCGCCATCCTCCTGCGCATGCTCGAGGACCCCAACGTCGTGATGCGCGACATGACCCTCGAGAACCCGATCCGGGCGATCCGCGAGATCAGCCACGACATCACCTGCCAGCGCAAGGTCCGCCTCGCCAACGGCCGCGAGCTCACGGCGCTGGAGATCCAGCAGGAGTACCTCGACCGGGCGCTCACCTACGCGGCCCGCAAGGGCCTGCCCGAGCAGGAGCAGCGCGCGCTCGACATGTGGGAGCACGTGATGCACGGGCTCAGCACCGATCCGCTCTCCCTCGGCCGGGAGTGCGACTGGGTCACGAAGTACCACCTCATCGAGCGCTACCGGCTGAAGCACGACCTGCCGCTGAACTCGCCGAAGGTCGCCCTCATCGACCTCCAGTACCACGACGTCAACCGGGATCGGGGCCTCTTCTACAAGCTGCAGTCCCACGGGCTGATCGAGCGCGTCTGCGACGACGACGTCATCGAGGAGGCCATCGAGACGCCGCCGCAGACCACTCGCGCGAAGCTGCGCGGCGACTTCATCCGGCGGGCCAAGGAGCGCAAGCGCGACTACACGGTCGACTGGGTGCACCTGAAGCTGAACGACCAGGCGCAGCGCACCGTGCTGTGCAAGGACCCGTTCAAGTCGTCCGACGATCGGGTCGACCGCCTCATCGCCAGCCTCTAGCGGTGCCGTCGTTCCACACCGCCACCGTCACGGAGGTGCTGGCCGAGCGCGACGGCCTCCAGCGGGTCGCCACCGACGCCGGCCGCGCCTACGTGCTCACCCAGCTGGTGGGCACGGTCTCGGTCGGCGACCGGGTGGTGCTCAACACCACCGCCGTCGAGCTCGGGCTCGGCACCGGTGGCTGGCACGTCGTGCACTGGAACCTCGAGCGCGACGAGCTGGTCCAGCCCGGCCCCGGCCACATCATGAAGGTGCGGTACACGTCGCTGCAGTGCGACACCGGCGCCGCCGAGGAGGAAGACGACGTCCCGGCCGACCTGCGCGGCACCCCGGTGGTGGTCGGCACCCTGCACAGCCAGGTGCCGATCGTGGCCGCGACGTTCCTCCACCACCGGCCTGGCGCGCGGATCGTCTACGTGATGACCGACGGCGCCGCGCTCCCGCTCGCCCTGTCCGACCTCGTGGTCGCCATGCGCGGCGCCGGGCTCGTCCACGGCACCGTCACGGCCGGCCACGCCTTCGGCGGCGACCTCGAGGCCGTGTCCGTGCCGTCCGCCCTCGCCCTCGCCGTGCACGCGCTCGACGCCGAGCTCGTCATCGCCGCCATGGGACCGGGCGTCGTGGGCACGGGCGCGGCACTCGGCACCACCGCCGTCGAGGCCGCCGCCGTGCTCGACGCCGCCGCGGCGCTGGGCGGCCGGCCCGTCCTGTGCGTGCGGGCGTCCGGCGCCGATGCGCGCGAGCGCCACCGGGGCGTCAGCCACCACGTCACCACCGTGCTCGACCTCGCCCGCAGCCGGGTCGAGGTCGGCGTGGTGCCCGGCGCCGAGCTGGCCGACGCCCGTCACGACGTGCAACCGGTCGACGTGCCCGACGTCCCGTCCCTGCTGGCGCAGCGGGGCGTCGAGGTCCGCTCGATGGGCCGGGGCCCCGACGACGACCCGCTCTTCTACGCCGCCGCCGGAGCCGCCGGCGTCCTCGCCGCCCGCCGGTAACGTCGGCGCCCGCATGGCCGTACCGAAGATCGAACGCCTCCTCGACCTGGTGGCCGCGCTTCTCCACACCGAGCGCCCCCTCACGGCCGAGCAGCTGCGCGAGCGCATCCCCGGCTACCCCGAGGACAAGGACTCCTTCAAGCGGGCCTTCGAGCGCGACAAGAAGGATCTTCGGGACATGGGAGTCCCGCTGCGGATCGAGCCGCTCCCGGGAGCGGTGCCGCCCGAGGACGGCTACCGCATCGACCCGGCCGAGTACTACCTGGCGGACCCCGGCCTGGAGCCCGACGAGCTCGCCGCCATCCACCTGGCCGCGAGCGCCGTGCGCCTCGAGGGGCTCAGCGCGGCCGGTGGCCTGCGCAAGCTCGGCGCGCCGACCCGGGCCGAGTCGACGCCGTCGACGATCGCCACGCTGCCCGCGCCGCCCCAGCTCGGCGATGCGTTCGACGCCGTGGCTGCGAACCGTCGGCTGCGCTTCCGCTATGGCGGCAAGGACCGCACGGTCGACCCGTTCCGGCTGCAGCACCGCAAGGGCCGCTGGTACCTCCAGGGCCACGACCACGGCGCCGGCGAGGCACGCTCGTTCCGCCTCGACCGCCTCGAGAGCGCGCTCGACGTCGACGCCCCGGGGTCGGCCGAGATCCACCTCGACCCCGAGGCCAACCCCCTCACCCTCGAGGGCTGGGCGCTGGGCGACGACGAGCCGGTCGACGCCAGGGTCCGCATCGCCGCCCCCCAGGCCCGCGTGGCCGTCGCCCAGGTCGGTGCCGAGGTGCCCGCCGAGTGGGGCGCCGACGGCTCGGTCGTGCTGACGCTGCCCGTCCGCCACCCGGAGGGGTTCCGCAGCTTCGTGCTCGGCTTCCTCGACGACGCCGAGGTCCTGGAGCCAGCGGAGCTGCGTGCCGACCTCGTCGCGTGGCTGCGCGCCACCGTCGACGCCGCCGGCCGCGAGGTCGCGGGCTGATGGCCCGGCCCAGCGCCACCGACCGCCTCGGGCGGATCCTCGCCATCGTGCCCTGGATCGCCGAGCAGGGCGCGCCCCTCATCTCCGACGTGTGTGCCCGCTTCGACCTCACCCCGGATGAGCTGATGGAGGACCTCGCCGTGGT
Source organism: Acidimicrobiales bacterium (assembly GCA_036275235.1). Lineage (GTDB taxonomy): Bacteria > Actinomycetota > Acidimicrobiia > Acidimicrobiales > Salinilacustritrichaceae > Salinilacustrithrix. The sequence goes on from DASUEE010000136.1 coordinate 3,947, forward strand.
CCCCATGGTCGGGCTCCACCCGTACACGCCCGACACCCTGATCGAGCTCGTGGTCGACGACGACCGGGTGTCGATCGAGTACGGCAACTTCTTCGAGCGCCCGCTGCGCCTCACGCAGGACGAGGCGCTCGTGCTGCTGGCCACGGCGACCGCGTCGGCGCCGTCGAAGGGCCACGACCCCGGTGGCCCGCTCGCCCGCGCGCTCGACAAGCTGGCGGTGGTGGTGGGCGTCGACCTCGCCGACGACCTGCAGGTGGTGCTCGACGAGCCCCCGGGCGACCAGGTCCCTGCGCTCGAGGCTGCCGTCCGCGACCGGGAGGCGCTGCGGATCGGCTACTTCAGCCACGCCCGCAACGAGCACACGGAGCGCACGATCGAGCCGCTGCGGCTGTTCCACACGGGTGGCGCCTGGTACCTCGACGCCCACTGCCGAGCCACCGACGAGGAGCGCGTCTTCCGGGTCGACCGCATCACGAGCATCGAGGCGACGGGCGAGCGGTTCGACCGACGTCCGGCCCGCAGCTCCACCGAGGCGTTCGTCCCGGACCCGGAGCTGCCGCGGGTGGTGCTCGAGGTCGACGCCGAAGGTGCGTGGGTGGCGGAGCAGCACCCCGTCGAGGACCGGGTCGACGTCGGCGACGGCCGCCAGCGACTCACCCTCGCGGTGAGCGCGACCCCCTGGCTCGAGCGCCTCCTGCTCCGGCTGGGCCCGCACGCCCGGGTCGTCGAGGGGCCCGAGCAGCTGCGCCGCGCCGGCGCCGATGCCGCTCGTCGCCTGCTCGGCCGGTACGGCGACGCCACCGGGCAGCGATAGCATCGCCTCCCTGTGACGGAGACGACCGACCCGGGCGCCGCCCCGCCGCCCTCCGTCCCCGACCCCCTGGAGGGGTCCCGCCGCATGTCGCGGTCCACCCGGTCGGCCATCGAGTGGCTCGCCGTGATCGTGGGCGCGCTGGTGGTGGCGCTGGTCGTCAAGACGTTCCTGATCCAGGCCTTCTACATCCCGTCGGAGTCGATGGTGCCCACGCTCGAGGTGGGCGACCGGGTGCTGGTCAACAAGCTGAGCTACCGCACCGGCGACGTCGAGCGGGGCGACATCGTGGTGTTCGCCCGCCCCGGCGGGCCCGGTCCGGACGGCATCGCCGACCTCATCAAGCGCGTGGTGGCCCTCCCCGGCGAGACCGTCGAGGGGCGCGACGGGCAGGTGTTCGTCGACGGCGAGGCCCTCGACGAGGGCTACCTCGAACCCGACGTCACCACGTCGTCGTTCGCCCCGTACACGGTGCCGGACGAGCACGTGTGGGTCATGGGCGACAACCGTGGAGCCTCCGACGACTCCCGGAGGTTCAAGGGCGTGCCCCTCGACGACGTCGTGGGGCGGGCGTTCGTGGTGATCTGGCCCCTGTCGGAGGTCGGGCTGCTCTAGCGGCTCGGGGGCCGATCAGGCCCGCCAGTCGTCGCGGCCGGCGCGCACGGCGGTGGAGCTCACCCCGTGGTGGGCGGGGTCGACGTCGAGGAGGGGAACGCCCGGCGGCGCGGGGACGCCGGCACGCGGCGCGACCGCGAGCTCCGGGAGACGGGCCAGCGCCTCGCGCATCGCCTCGTCGGAACCGTAGAAGCGGACGTCGTGCAGCTGCCACCACTTGTCAGCGCCCACGACGAGCACCTCGAAGCCCTCGGCGATGTCGGCCAGCAGCTGGGCCCGGGTGGCCGCGGCGCGCAACCACGGGCGGTCGGCGGCCGCCGCCTCCACGGCCGCCAGCCGTGCCGCCACCGGTGCCTGGTCCCGGCCCTCCTTGGCCAGCGCGACGTGCGAGATCACGAGGTGGACCTCGCCGAGGTCGTGCCGGGCGCGCGCCGCGTCGGCCACGGCGAGGTGGGCCACCGTCAGGGGGTCGAACGAACCCGGGAAAACGCCGCGTCGCGCCATCCTCGGCGAGGCTACGGTGACCCGCCCGCTCGGCTGGACCCGGGCGGCACGGCGCGCACGGTCGACCCCGGCACCGCCCCCGAGCGGGCCCGGCCTCGATGGCGACGCAGCCCCGACACCGCGATCGGAGAGGTCTCGCCATGCCCCACCCCGAGCTGCTCGACGAGCAGCGCCACCTCGAACGGGCAACCGCTGCCCTGCGGGCGATGGCCGCCCGCACCACCGGCGCGCTCGACGCCGTCGACGCCGCCACCGAGGTCGACGCCGAGGTCGCGGCGTTCCACCTCCGCCGCCGGCTCGAGTCCCTGGCCGAGCGAGACGACGCGATCGCCTTCGGCCGCATCGACGGCGGCGGGGAGCGCTGGTACGTCGGGCGCCGGCACGTGGAGGACGACGACGGCACACCGCTCGTCGTGGACTGGCGGGCGCCCGTCTCGGTCCCGTTCTACCGGGCCACCGTGCACGACCCCCTCGGCCTCGACCGCCGGCGCCGCTTCCTCGCCGAGGGGCGCGAGCTGCTCGACATCCTCGAGGAGGACTTCTCTGACCCCGACCGGGCCCTGCTGTCCGGCGGCATCCCCGACCCGCTGCTCGCCGAGCTCGAGCGGGAGCGCGGCGGCACGATGCGCGACATCGTCGCCACGATCGCCGCCGAGCAGGACGAGGTGATCCGCTCGCCGCTCGACCGGCTGCTCGTGGTCCAGGGCGGGCCGGGGACGGGCAAGACGGCGGTGGCGCTGCACCGAGCCGCCTACCTGCTCTTCGAGCACCGCCTCGAGCTGCTGGATCGCGGCGTCCTGGTCGTCGGGCCGAACCCGCTCTTCCTGCGCTACGTCGCCGACGTGCTCCCCAGCCTCGGCGAGACCGCGGTCCGCCAGACCACGATCGAGGGGCTGCGGCCGGCGTCGATCCGCCTCGACGACTCGGTCGATCCCGACGACGTGGGTCGGTTGAAGGGCGACGCACGCATGGCCGAGGTGCTCGACCGCCTGGTCCGCGACACCGTGCGGGTGCCCGACGAACCCGTCGCGATCGGCACGGCGTGGGGCATGGTCCGCCTGACGCCCGACGACGTCCAGCGCTCGGTCGACGAGGTCCTCTCGCGCCGGGTGCCGCACGCCACCGGGAAGGACGCCCTGCGGATGCAGCTCCTGCACCGCGCCTACGAGGTCCACGAGCGCAGTGCCGAGGTGCCGGCCCTCAAGTCGAACTTCGTCGCCGCGGCCCGCACCGACGCCGCCTTCGCCCGCTTCGTCGACCGCGTGTGGCCCACCGTCGCCGCGACCACCGTCGTCCAGCGGCTGCTGATCAACCGGGCGGCGCGCCGGCGTGCGTGCGCCGGCGTGCTGTCACCCGCCGAGACCGAGCTCCTCTCGCGCGCGCTGCCGTCTCGCAAGGTCGACGTCCGCTGGCGACCGGCCGAGGTCCCGCTGCTCGACGAGGCGGAGGCGCGCCTGCAGGGCGTGCGGACCACCTACGGTCACGTCATCGTCGACGAGGCGCAGGACCTCTCGGCCATGGCGCTGCGCATGCTCGCCCGTCGCGCCCACCAGGGCTCCCTGACCGTAGTGGGCGACCTCGCCCAGGCCACCCGAGCGTGGGGCCAGCGCAGCTGGGACGACGTGGTGGGCCACCTGCGAGGGGCGGCTGCACCGCTGCACGCCGAGCTCACCGTCGGCTACCGCACCCCGGCACCGATCCTCGACCTGGCCAACCGGCTGCTGCCCTCGGCGGCGCCGGGGGTGACGCCCGCTCGCTCCATCCGGCTCACCGGCGAGGACCCGCGCCTGGTGGCGGTGCCGCCCGCCGAGGTGGCGAGCGCGGCGGCCGCGGCGGTGGCGGAGGCGGCCGGGGACCGGGGCACCATCGCCGTCGTGGCCACCGCAGCGGACCATGACGCGCTCGGCCGGGCACTCGACGAGGAGGGGGTCGCCTGGTCCGCCGACCTGCACGGCCCGGGAACGGCCGCGCTCCTCACCCCGCTGCTGGCCAAGGGCCTCGAGTTCGACGTCGTCGTCGTGGTCGAGCCGGCGAGGATCGTCGACGCGGAGCCGGCGGGGGAGCGGGCCCTGTTCGTCGCCCTCACCCGCCCGACGCGCCGCCTCGTCGTCGTCCACGCCGAGCCCCTCCCCAGCGTTCTGGCAGTCGGGGCGGAACGCCCGCCGGGGCCGGCGTGACGATGTGAGGCGGCAGGTGTTCCGCAGCGACTGCCAGAACGCCGGAGGGGTGCCGCAGTGGTGGACGGGCCGCTGAGGAGGGGACGCCGGCGCCAGGGCTTCGGCTAGGGCAGCTGGGAGAGGGCGTCGACCATCCGGTCGACGTGGTCGCTGAACACGCCGTCGATTCCGACGTCCAGCAGCGCGTCGAGCTGGCGGGGCAGCTGGGCGTCCCAGCCGAAGCACTCCAGGCCGAACCGGTGGAACAGCGTGGTGAGCCCTCCGGTCCAGTCCGACTCGTGCATGTTGATGCACTCGATCCCTGCGTCGCGGAGCTGCATCGCCCGGCGCTCCGGCCCCTCCTTGATGCGGGCCATCCGGGTCGAGTCGACGAGGGTCACCTCCTCGGCGTCCCGACGCCAGGCGGCGACCTGCTCCCAGCTGGGGTGGCACAGCCACAGCTGCTCCGCCGCCCCCGCCTCGCGGGCGACCGCCACGGTGGGGCCGAAGGCCGCCGGGTCCTTGACGTCGAGGGAGAGCGGGAGACCCGTGCCGCAGGCGTCGTAGAGCTCGGCGAGCGATGGGATGTGCTCGGGCAGGTCCGCCCGCGCGACCTCGCCGATGGGGCGTCGGCGGACCCCCCGCCGGACGACGCCGTCGTGGTCGAGCACCGGGACGCCGTCGGCGGTCAGCCACACGTCGCTCTCGAGGCCCGTCGCCCCCAGCCGGACGGCCAGGGAGAACGCCTCGACGGTGTTCTCCGGCGCGTGGGCGCGGGCGCCGCGGTGTGCGAACCCGATCGGCGGGCGGCGCAGCGACGGCACACGCGGCATGGCGCGAGCCAAGCAGCAGCCGGAAGGTCCGGAGGAATCGGCTCAAGTGCAGGGCTGGTCCTGCCGAAGGTAGGTCTCAGGGAAGAGGGAGACGGGAGAGGGATCATGGCAACACGCATCCGAGCCAGCTGCGAGCACTGCGGCGACGTCGAGCTCCGCGTCGACGACGTCCAGGTGCGGGTGTGCATCGACGACGACGCCGGCAGCTACGTGTTCCGCTGCCCGAGCTGCACGATGGCCGTGGTGAAGGACGCCGAGCCCCGGGTCGTCGAGCTGCTCGTCGCCTCGGGCGTCGAGGTCGCCTACTGGGCCCGTCCGGCCGAGCTGGGCGAGCGCCGCAGCGGGCCGGCCTTCACGCACGACGACCTGCTCGACTTCCACGAGCTGCTGGAGAGCGACGGCTGGGAGCAGGCGCTCCTCGGCTCCGCACACGACGCCTGATCGGGTGCAGCCCGTGGCGCTCCTCTCCAGCCTGCCCCTGCTGCTCGTCGGGTCGACCACCGCGGTCCTGGCCGTCCTCGTCGCCCGAGCCCTGCGAGACGACGCCGTCATCGACGCCCTGCGCGTGGAGGTCCGACGCATCGGCGAGACGCACCGCGCGGTGTGCTCGACGCGGGGCGCGCGCACCGGCCCCCCCGGCGCGGCCGGCACCCCCCGACGACGGCGAGGCTGAGCCGAACCCCATCGGTACACTCCCGCGCCGTGTTCAACGTCGGCGGCATGGAGCTGATCGTGATCGGGCTCGTCGCCCTGATCGTTCTCGGCCCGGACAAGCTGCCGGGCGCGCTCCGCCAGGTCGGCCAGGTCGTCGGGGAGCTGCGACGGGTGTCGCGGGGCTTCCAGACCGACCTCCGCGAGGCCCTGCACGAGGCCGAGCGCGACGTCGAGCGCCAGCGGCGCGCCGCCGAGGACGCCACGCGCGCCGCGGCGCCGGCCACGAACCCGCCCGCCGGGACGGCCCCCGACCCGGGAGCCGCGATGGCCGCGGCCCAGGCCGAGCTCGACGCCATCGAGTCCGCCACTGCGCCGTCGGGCGACGGTGAGGGCGATCCCGGCCAGCCGGTCGATGAGCCCCGCTGAGCACGGCGCCGACGGGCGCATGTCGATGCTCGACCACCTCTTCGAGCTGCGGGACCGGATCATCAAGTGCGCGATCGCCATCGCGATCGGCGGCGTGGCGGCCTGGTTCCTGTACCCGCAGATCTTCGACCTGCTCCTCGACCCCTACTGCCGCCTCCAGGGCAGCTCCCCGGACGACTGCCTCCTCCTGCAGACCGAGCCGCTGGAGGGCTTCTCGGTCCGGCTGAAGATCGCCGGCTACGGCGGCATCGCGCTGGCGATGCCCGTGCTGCTCTGGCAGGTGTGGCGCTTCGTGACGCCCGGGCTCTACTCGCACGAGAAGAAGTGGGCCTACCCCTTCGTGGGCTCGGCCCTCGTGCTGTTCCTGCTCGGCGCCGGCCTGGCGTACTACTCGCTGACCCCGGCGCTCGAGTTCCTCGTGGGCGTCGGCGGCGAGGGGCTCAACCAGGAGTTCCGCCCGGCCCCGTACTTCGAGCTGATCACCTACATGATGCTGGCGTTCGGCGTGGGCTTCGAGTTCCCGATCGTGCTGATCTTCCTCCAGCTGGCCGGCATCCTGTCCGCTCGGACGTTGCGCCAGAACCGCCGCTACGCCGTCGTGGTGATCGTCGTCATCGTCGCCGTCATCACGCCCTCCGGCGACCCCTACACGCTCGGCATCCTGTCGATCCCGATGTACCTCTTCTACGAGGCGTCGATCATCATCGGCACCCTGCTGACCCGGAAGCGCCGTCGCGAGGAGGCCGCCACCACCTGATGGCGCCACCTCCCGGCCCCCGCACGGCCGAGCTGCTGGCCGGGTACGGCTTCGAGCTCGACGGCTTCCAGCGCCGGGCCGCCGACGCGCTCGACGAGGGACGCTCCGTCCTGGTCAGCGCACCCACCGGCGCCGGCAAGACGGTGGTGGCCGACTACGCCGTGGCCCGGGCGCTCGATCAGGGCCTGCGGGCCTTCTACACCACCCCGATCAAGGCGCTGTCGAACCAGAAGTTCGGCGACCTGCGCCGGCGGTACGGCACGGGACGGGTCGGCCTGCTCACCGGCGACAACTCGATCGACGGCGACGCGCCGGCGGTGGTGATGACCACCGAGGTGCTGCGCAACATGATCTACGCCGGCCGCGGGCTCGACGACCTGGCGGTCGTGGTGCTCGACGAGGTGCACTACCTGCAGGACACCTTCCGCGGCCCGGTGTGGGAGGAGGTCATCGTCCACCTCCCCGAGCACGTGCAGCTCGTGTGCCTGTCCGCCACGGTGTCGAACGCGCACGACATCGGCGACTGGCTGAGCACCGTGCGCGGGCCCACCGACGTGGTGGTGGAGGAGACCCGTCCGGTCGAGCTCGCCAACACGTACCTCGTCGGGGACAAGACCAGCGACCGCCTCCACCTGGTCGACACCCTGGTCGACGGTCGGCCGAACCCCGAGGGAGAGCGGTTCGACGTCGACACCCGTGCGCCCCGCCAGCGCGGGCAGCGGGGGCGCCACGGCGGTCGGCCGCGCAGCCCGTGGTACACGCCGAACCGCCTCGACGTGCTCGACGTGCTCGAGGACGACGAGCTGCTCCCGGCCATCGTCTTCATCTTCAGCCGGGCCGCCTGCGACGACGCGGTGAAGGGGTGCCTCGACGCCGGTGTCCGACTCACCTCCGAGGAGGAGCGAGCGCGCATCCGACGCATCGCCGAGGACCACCTCACCTCGCTCACCGACACCGACCTCGACGCCCTGGACGCCGACCGATGGATGGCGGGGCTCGAGGCCGGGGTCGCCGCGCACCACGCCGGCCACGTCCCGCCGTTCAAGGAGGCGGTGGAGGCCTGCTTCCTCGAGGGGCTCGTCAAGGTCGTGTTCGCCACCGAGACCCTCGCGCTCGGCATCAACATGCCCGCTCGCGCCGTCGTGATCGAGCGGATGACGAAGTTCAACGGCGAGCGCCGCGAGCTCCTGACCCCCGCCGAGTACACCCAGCTCACCGGTCGTGCCGGCCGGCGCGGGATCGACACGCACGGCACGGCAGTCGTGCTGTGGTCACCGTTCATCAGCTTCGGGCAGGTCGCGGCGCTCGCCGGTAGCCGGACCTTCGTGCTCCGATCCGCCTTCCGCCCCACCTACAACATGGCGGTCAACCTCATCCGGCGGCACGAGCGCGACGAGGCCCGCCGGCTCCTGAACCAGTCGCTCGCCCAGTACCAGGCCGACCGGGCCGTCGTGGTCCTCGAGCGCCGCCTCGAGAAGCGCCGCCAGAACCTGCGGGCCACCCAGCGGGAGGCGAGCTGCGAGCGGGGCGACGTCGGCGAGTACCGCTCCCTGCTGGGTGCCACCGCTCCCCGGCGCGTCCGGCGGGCGCAGCTCGAGCAGTCGCTGGCGTCGCTGACTCCGGGCGACGTCGTGGCCCTCGAGGACGGCCCGCGCGTGGCGGTGTTGTCGGTGGCGTACCGGAAGGGCGCGGTCCGGGTGAAGGTGGTCACCGAGCAGCGCGACGTCGCCGTGATCGGCATGGCCGACTTCGACGAGCCTCCCCGGCGCCTCGCCTCCATCGACCTGCCCGAGCCGTACCTCCCCGACGACAGCGACTTCCGCGGCCAGGTCGCGGCCCGGCTTGCGCGCGTCCGGGTGCCCGCCCGCAGCGAGCGGGTGCCCGACGTGCCTGCCGTCGACCACCCGGTGGCATCGTGCCCCGACGCGGAGGCGCACCTGCGGGCCTACGACCGGGCGCTGCGGCTCCAGGGCGAGGTCGACGAGCTCGCCCGCCGGATCGATCGCCAGACCAGCACCCTCAGCCAGGCCTTCGACAAGGTGCTGGAGGTGCTCGGCGAGTTCGGCCACGTCGACGGCTGGTCGCTCACCGACCGGGGCCGGTTGCTGAGCGGCGTGTACCACGAGGCCGATCTCGTCGTCGCCGAGGCGATCGCCGACGGTTGCTTCGACGGCCTCGACGCCCCCGAGCTGGCGGCCACCGCCAGCGTGCTCGTGTACGAGCACCGCTCGCCCGGGCCTCCGCCCGCACCGCGGTACCCGTCGCACCGCGTGCGCGAGCGCGCCGTCGAGGTCGACGGCATCGTGCGCCGGGTGCAGGCGGCCGAAGACGCCGTGGGGCTGCCCCTGTCCCGGGCCACCGACCACGGGTTCTGCGCGGTCGCCCACGAGTGGTGCGCGGGCGAGGGCCTGGGTGACCTCCTCGAGGAGACCCACCTCGAGCTCACCGGTGGCGACTTCGTGCGCACGGTCCGCCAGCTGATCGACCTGGTCCGCCAGATCGCCCAGCTCGCGCCGGACCCGACCACGCGCAGCACCGCCGGTCGCGCCGTCGGGGCGCTGGAGCGGGGGGTGGTCTCGGCGTCGGCGTCGGTCGAGGGCGACGAGCCCGACCTGGACGAGCCCGTCGAGCCCTCGTGACGATCCGGAAGGGAGAGCTCTGGGGCGGGCCGGGCCCGTTGCCCGAGGCCGGCGTCGTCGTCGGCTCCGACGCCGAGGCCCGGCGCGTGGTCACCGATGCCCGGCGGGCGAACCGGCCGGTGCCGCCGCTCGGGCTGCTCGGCGGCGACCTGGCCCGCACGTGCGGTTCCACCGGGCGCGCGGACCGACTCCGCGGGTCCGAGGCGCAACGGTTGCCGGTCGACCTCGGCGAGGTGCTCGTCGACGGCACCCTCCAGTTCTTCGTCGCCCACCTCGTCGCCCGCCGGTCGTGGTGGCGTGGTCCGGTCGTGGCGGCCATGAACGCCGAGTTCCTGGGCGACTGGGACGTGGCCCCCCGGTCCCACCCCAACGACGGCCGCCTCGACCTCCTGCAGGCCGACCTCCCGCCGGGCGACCGCTGGAAGGCCCGGGGGCGCCTGCGCACCGGATCGCACGTGCCGCACCCCGGGATCTCGGAGCGGCGGGTGAAGGCGGTGCAGCTCGACCTGGCGACGGGCACGCGGGTGTGGCTCGACGGCGAGTGCGTCGGCCCGGCGCGCACCCTGTCGATCCGCTGCGTCCCCGACGCCCTCACGGTCCACGTCTGAGCTCTGTCGTCGCTGCGTGACAGCAGATGTCACCGAGCGACGAGATTCCTGGTTGGATCGCCGCCATGGACGCGTGGATCCTCGACGAGTCACCAGGCGAGTACCGCTTCGGCACCATCGACACCCCTGAGCCCGGCCACGGCGAGGTCCGGGTCCGGCCGGTGACGTCCGCCCTCAACCACATGGACCACTGGCTCACCCAGGGCCGACCGAAGCCGGCCCTTCCCCACGTCCCGGGCTGCGACGTCGCCGGCGTCGTCGAGGCCGTGGGGGAGGGGGTCGACCTCGAGGTCGGGTCCGAGGTGGTGGTCAACCCGGCCGTCTCGACCCTCGACGCGGTGGTCCACCTCGGCAACGACGCACCCGTCGGCCGGGGGTTCCAGATCCTGGGGGAGCAGCGGTGGGGCGGTCACGGCGACGGCGTCGTGGTGCCGGCCCGCAACGTGGTGCCGCGCCCGCCCGGCCGGTCCTGGGAGGAGTGCGCGGCCTACCCGCTGGCCACCCTCACCGCCTACCGCATGCTCCGGCGCGCCCGGCTCGCCGCCGGCGAGACGGTGCTCGTGGTCGGGATCGGCGGCGGGGTCTCGATGGCCGCGCTCGCCTTGGCGCTGCGCATGGGCGCCGAGGTCTGGGTGACCTCACGTGAGCAGGCGAAGATCGACCAGGCGGTGGCCCTGGGCGCGGCGGGCGGGTTCGACTCGTCGGACGCGTCCTGGCCCGTGAGGGCGCACGTCGTGGTCGAGTCGGTGGGGCCGGCGACGTGGGATGCGTCGGTCCGCTCGCTGGTGCCCGGCGGCCGCCTCGTCGTGTGCGGCGGCACCTCCGGGCAGAAGGTCGAGGTCGACCTGCCGAAGCTGTTCTTCAAGCAGATCGAGATCATCGGGTCGACGATGGGGTCCCACGAGGAGTTCGACACGGTGACCCGCCTCGTCGAGCTGGGACTGCCGGTCGCGGTCGACGAGGTGTTCGACCGCGCCGACTACCCGGCGGCCCTGGAGCGCCTGCGGAGCGGGGCGCAGCTCGGCAAGGTCGTGCTGCGCCACCCCACCTGAGCTACGCGCCGAGCACCGCTCGCACCGTGGCCACCTCGGCCTGCCACGCCTCGTAGCCCACGTGGGGTCGGAAGCCCATGGCCACGTTGATCTCCAGCATCCACGGGTTCGACTCGGCGTTGTAGGTCTCGACCACCTCGATGCGGGGTTCGGTCCCCAGCGCGTGCTCGAGGTTCTCCGCCTTCAGCCAGCGGCCCAGTCCGTGCCCGCGGTGCTCCGCGAGCACGCCGGTGTCGCCCTGCCAGCCGAGGACCGGCCGGTGGCGGCTGGCGAAGAGGACCGAGAAGGCCGCCGGCTCTCCGGTCGGGCTCACGGCTGCCGTGGCGATCGGGACGAGGCCGCGGGCCTCGGCCGCCTCGTCGAAGGAGCGCACGTCGTCCTCCCCCATGGTGGGGATGCTCCAGTCCAGCTCGTCGGTGGGCATGTCCTCCATGGCTCGCTGCACGGCGACCATCAGGTCGAGGTGCTCGTCGGGCACCCGGCCGATCCACTGCACGAGCCGGTAGCCGTCGGTGCGCGTCCGGCCCTCGTCGCGCCAGCGGTGGACGACGTCCCACGGGATGTCGCAGACGCGCAGGCGGCTGCAGCGCTCCTCCATCCGCTTCGTCGCGCCGAGGCGGGCGGCGTACGCGACGCCGGCCCCGTCGAGGGTGGCCGGCACCCCGAACGTGACGGACGTCCGACCCTCCGCTCCGGCGACGTCCAGCCCGGCACGGAGCAGCGCGTCGGCGACGCCGCGCCGGCGGGCCCGCGGGACGACCGCCAACCACTCGGCATCGACCCGGTGCCGGTTCTCCTCGGCGTCGTCGATGCGGAAGGTCAGCTCGCCGACGGGATCGCCGTCGAGCGTGGCCACCCAGGCCTGGCGCCGCTCACGGGTCCATCCGGCGAACAGGTCGCCGGCGAGCTCCGCCGCCGACGGGGGAGGGTCGCCGGGGTTCAGCTCCTGGTCCGTGACGGCGCGCACCGCGACCAGCACGTCGAGCAGGTCCGGACGGCCCTCCTCGACCCGGTGCACGTCGATGCCGGTCACGGGGGCAGCGTCGCACCGGGCGCCGCCGGACCCCAAGGGGTTTCGCCCTACGCTCGGCCCATGGATCTCGACGCCGTCAAGCAGCGCATGGCCGAGGAGGTCGACCGCCGCGCCGAGCTGCTGCTCGACGTGTCCCACCGCATCCACGCCAACCCCGAGCTGAACTTCGAGGAGGAGGCCGCGCACGACCTGCTCTGCGAGGCGCTCGAGGCGGAGGGGATCGACACCGAGCGCCACGCCCACGGGCTCGACACGGCGTTCGTCGGGCGGGCCGGCGCCGACGGACCCCACGTCGCCGTCTGCCTGGAGTACGACGCGCTCCCGGGCATCGGCCATGCCTGCGGGCACAACATCATCGCCGCCGCCGGCCTCGGCGCCGGGCTGGCCGCCGCTGCGCTGGCCGACGCGTGCGGCGGACGGGTGTCGATCGTCGGCACGCCGGCGGAGGAGGGGGGCGGCGGCAAGGTGCTGCAGGTCGCGGCCGGCGCCTTCGAGGGGGTCGACGCGGCGATGATGGTCCACCCGGCCGGGGCGGACCTGCGCTCGATGGACACCATCGCGATCCACCGCTGCCTCGTGACGTTCCACGGCGAGTGCGCCCACGCTGCGGCCGCGCCGGAGAAGGCCCGCAACGCCCTCGATGCGGCCGTGCTCTCCTACGTGAACGTCGCCGCCCTGCGCCAGCACATCGGGAGCGCCGAGCGGGTCCACGGGGTGTTCACCGACGGTGGCGACAAGCCGAACATCATCCCGGACCGGGCGCAGATGGAGTGGTACGTGCGCTCACCGACGGTGGCGTCGCTGCAGGTGCTGAAGGGCCGGTTCGCCGCGTGCATGGAGGCGGGGGCGGCGGCCGCCGGCTGCGAGGTGGAGCTGGACTGGCTGGAGCCGCCCTACGCCGACATGGTCGAGGTCGACGTCCTCCTCGAGCGCTACGCCGAGAACGCCGGCGCGCTCGGCCGGAACGTGCTCGACCCGAAGGACGTCGGCGGCGTCGTGGGCTCCACGGACATGGGCAACGTGTCCTACGAGGTGCCCTCGATCCACCCGATGATCCAGGCGGCGGAGCCGGGCACGGCGATCCACACACCGGCGTTCGCCGACTTCGCGGCGGGTCCGCTGGGCGACCGGGCCGTGCTCGACGGTGCCAAGGCGATGGCCTGGACCATCGCCGACCTCTGGCTGCAGCCGGGCCTGCTCGATGCCGCGCGCGACGAGCACCGGCGCCGGCTCGCCGAACGGTCCTGACCGGGCGGCGACCGGCACGGAACGTGGTCCCCGGCGGGGGGCAGCCGACCCCGTAGCATCGTCTGAGTGGGCGTCTACATCGCCGAGGACTTCACCGACGAGGAGCAGGACATCCTGCGTCGGTACTTCACGAACCTCGACGGTCCCGTGTTCGCCCTCGTGAACCTGCCCGAGGTGGTGAAGGGGGCGCTCTTCGCCCGCTACTCCCGCTCGCCCAAGTCCCTGCGCCGGCTGTTCCTCGACGAGTTCGTCGGCGACCTCGACATCACGGGCGACCAGACCGTCGACGCCACGGTCGGCCTGGAGCGGGCCGAGCAGCTGTACCAGAAGGTGTTCCTCGAGTACGGCGACGACTCCGTCGCCCAGCTGGGCGGCGTCCACCTGGCCTGCGAGCAGGCGTCGAACATCCTCACGAAGATCCTCGAGTGGGGCCGCCTCGCCGCCTACCTCGAGCAGTCCACCCGCTACATCGCCTACGACGCCCGCCTCGGCGGCCGCTACCGCTACTACCGGGACCCCCAGGTGCTCGCGTCGCCGCTCGCCCTGCGCTACGTGGGCGAGATGGACCGCATCTTCGACGCCTACGCCGAGCTGGTGCCGGTCATGCAGGAGTTCTTCCGAGATCGCTTCCCCAAGAGCCCGGAGGACTCCGACCTCGTCTACCGCCAGGCACTGAAGGCCAAGGCGCTCGACGCCATCCGGGGCATGCTCCCGGCGTCGTCGCTGTCGAACGTCGGCATCTACGGCACCGGCCAGAGCTACGAGCTGCTGCTGTACCGCATGCGCTCGCACCCGTTGCCCGAGGCCCGCGCGTACGCCGACCTCATGCTCGCCGAGCTCCGGAAGGTGATCCCGTCGTTCCTGCGCCGGGTCGACCTGCCCGACCGCGGCGACGTCTGGCGCGACTACTTCGAGGACCGCGAGTCCGCCATGGCCGCGATCGCCGATCGCCTCGTCGGCCCCGACGTGGAGCCGGAGGATGTCCCCGAGGTCTCCCTCGTCGACTTCGACCCCGACGCCGAGGTCAAGACGGTGGCCTCGATGCTCTACGCCTACACCGAGCTGCCGGAGCGCCAGCTCGAGGACCGCGTGCGCGACATGTCGGTCGAGGACCGCCTCGCGGTGATCCGGGCCTACGAGGGCGACCGCAAGAACCGGCGCCACAAGCCAGGACGGGCGCTCGAGCGCTCGTACTACCGCTTCGACATCCTCGCCGACTACGGCGCCTTCCGCGACCTGCAGCGCCACCGCATGCTCACCCTCGAGTGGCAGCGGCTGACGCCAGGGCACGGCTACGTGCGCCCCGAGGCCGTCGACGCCGCCGGGCAGACCGCCGCCTTCGACGACACGATGGCGCGCTCGGCGGCGCTGTACGACGCGCTGGCCGACGACTTCCCGGAGCAGGCCAGCTACGCCGTCGCCCTCGCCTACAAGGTGAGGTTCTACCTCCACCTCAACGCGAGGTCGGCCATGCACGTCCTCGAGCTGCGCTCCACCCCGCAGGGCCACCCCGCCTACCGGCGGGTCGCCCAGGAGATGCACCGGCTCATCGCCGAGGAGGCGGGCCACCGCGCCATCGCGGAGAGCATGCGCTTCGTCGACCACTCGGAGGAGCCCGCCCTCGAGCGCCTCGACGCCGAGCGGGCCGCCGAGGCCCGCCGCAACCTCCGGTGATCTGAAGCTGGCAGCGGAGGCGTTGCGCGCCCGCAAGGGCCGTGCAACGCAGCCGCTGCCAGTTTCCAGGGTCGGCGCACAGCAGGAACCCGACCCCGTCGCCAGCAACCGCAACACCTGAGGGTGATGTTGAGGTTGGGGCTTGCGTGGCTGATGTGACTTCCGTATGGTGCCGCCCGCATCCGAGCGGGCGGAGACCGCAGGAGGCAGTCAAGACGTGCGCGTCCCACTTCGCCCACGAGACATCTGTGCACTGATCGTCGTCGGCGTGTTCGCCCTCGCCGCGTCCGGGACCCACGTGGTCCGGCGCGGCGAGTCGCTGCACACCATCGCCCAGGACCACGGCACCACGGTGCGGGCGCTGGTGGAAGCGAACGGCATCTCGAACCCGAACCTGATCCTCGCCGGCCGGGAGCTCACGATCCCGGGCGGGAGCGGCGGTGGCGGCACCACCACCCGGAGCAGCGCCTACACCGTCCGCGTCGGCGACACCTTGGCCAGCATCGCTTCGCGCCACGGCACGACGGTGTCCGCCATCGCGGCGGCGAACGGCATCTCGAACCCGAACCTCATCGTGATCGGCCGGTCCCTGCAGATCGCCGGCGGGGCCGCCCCTGCGGGCGGCGGCGGGAGCACGTCCGGCGGCGGAGGCCCCCAGCTCGCCGGCCAGCGCCACACCGTCCAGCGTGGCGACACCATCGCCGGGATCGCCGCCCGCTACGGCCTGCGGACCCAGGACCTCATCGCCTGGAACGGGCTCGTCGACGGCAGGATCTACGCCACCACCCGCCTCGTGCTGTTCAACCCGGGCTCGCTGCCCGGGTCCGGCGGCGGTGGCGGCAACCCCGGCGGGACGCACACCGTGCAGTCGGGCCAGACGCTCGGCTCGATCGCCGCCAAGTACGGGATCTCGACGTCGTCGCTGGCGTCGGCCAACGGGATCAGCGACCCACGACGCCTGCAGATCGGCCAGAAGCTGACGGTCCCCGCGGGTGGCGGAGGAGGCGGCGGGTTCGTGTGCCCCGTCCCCGGCTCCAGCTTCTTCAACGACTGGGGCTTCCCCCGCTCGGGCGGCCGGTCCCACGCCGGCAACGACATGTTCGCCCCGCGGGGCACCGCCGTGCGCGCTCCGGTGGCCGGCCGGGTCGACATCGCCACCGGTGCCATCGGCGGCAAGCAGTTCCGCCTCACCGCCCCCGACGGCAGCCTGTACTTCGGCAGCCACATGGACAGCTTCGGCGCCACCGGCCAGGTCTCGGCCGGCACGGTGATCGGCACCGTCGGCGACACCGGCAACGCGCGGGGCGGGCGTCCGCACCTGCACTTCGAGGTGCACCCCGGCGGTCGCAGCGCAGCGAACCCGTTCCCGCTGCTCCGGGCCAGCTGCTGACGCCGGAGGGACGGAACGCCGGAACCGTCCGGAACGTCGACAGCGCACGCCTTGGCACCCGGAGTGGCGGTGCCGTAGCGTTGCCGGCCCGGAGGTGCCGTCCGTCACGCGGGGACGAGGCCACCGGGCGCCGCCGAACTCGCTGGACCCACACACCCCGAGGTGCCTCAATGGATGCTGCGATCTCCCTCCGGGATGTCACGAAGAGCTTCGGGTCGCACACCGTCCTCGAGGGGATCTCCTTCGACATCCCGCGCGGGAAGATCTCGGCGGTCATGGGCCCGTCGGGCACCGGCAAGTCGGTGCTGCTGAAGAACATCATCGGGCTGCTCCGG
>DASUEE010000137.1:0-22785 GCA_036275235.1 Acidimicrobiales bacterium
GAAGATCCAGGAGGAGACGGGCGCCACCTTCTTGATCATCACGCACAACATCGCGTCGGTGATGCGCACGTCGGACTACATCGCCGTGCTGTACCAGGCCAACCTGGTGAAGTTCGCCTCCAAGGAGGAGATGCGGACCACGGACAACCCGCTGATCCGCCAGTTCCTCGCCGGCCGGGCGATGGGCCCCATCGGCATGGACGAGCTGGCCGACGAGCGCACCGAGGTCGAGAAGGACCTCATGGACCGCGAGCGACGCCGCCTCGAGGCCGAGGGCCGCGACGTCGACGACTACGGCGTGATGACGGTCTGATCTCTCAGTGACCGTCCACCGCCCATGATCAGCAAGGCCCAGTTCGTCGTCCGAGAGACCGGGAACATGTTCGCCATCTCCCTCGAGGGGTTCCGGCGGACGTGGGACTTCAGGACGTGGTGGCGCGAGTACCTCGGCCAGTGCTGGTTCATCGCCAAGGTCTGCTCGATCCCCGTCGTGCTGATCAGCATCCCCTTCGGCGCCGTCATCGCCCTGCACGTCGGCACGTTCTCCCGCCAGCTCGGGGCCGAGTCCACCACCGGCGCCGCCATGGTCCTGGCCATCGTGCGAGAGGCCGCCCCCGTGGCCACCGCGCTGCTCATCGCGGGTGCCGGCGGGTCGGCCATGACCGCCGACCTCGGCTCACGCAAGATCCGCGACGAGCTCGCCGCCATGGAGGTCATGGCCATCAACCCCGTGCACCGGCTGGTGACGCCCCGCCTCTACGCCGCCGCCACCGTGGGTCTGTTCATGGTGTCGCTGGTGTCGATGGCGGGCATCGCCGGCGGCTACTTCTTCAACGTCGTCATCCAGAAGGTCACGCCGGGCGCCTACTTCCAGGGCTTCACCTCGCTGGTGCAGCTGCCCGACCTCTACTCCTCGCTGATGAAGGCCGTGGTGTTCGGGTTCATCGCGGCGACGGTGTCCTGCTACAAGGGCATCTACGCCAAGGGCGGACCCAAGGGCGTCGGTGACGCCGTGAACCAGGGCGTCGTCATCACCTTCATCCTCATCTTCTTCACGAACCTCGTCATGACGTCCCTGTACTTCGCGCTCGTGCCGCCGAAGTTCTGACCATGGCCGCGATCACGCACCGCCTCTCCCGTCCGGTCCAGGACGCCGGCCGCTCGGTCGGGGACAGCCTCGAGGACGTCGGCAAGCAGCTCACGTTCTACGGGCGGGTCCTGTGGGACATCGGCGCCACGCTCATCGTCCGGCTCCGCTACCGGAACGTGGTGTTCAACCTCGTCTCCGACATCACCGTGGGCGCCGGGGCCCTCATCGTCGGCGCCGGCATGGTCTTCGTCATCTTCTCGATGTCGTTCTTCACCGGCGCCAACGTCGGCCTGCAGGGCTACGCCGGCCTCGAGCAGATCGGCGCCGAAGCGTTCACCGGCCTGGTCGGCTCCTTCGCCAACACCCGCGAGGTCACGCCGCTCATCGCGGGCGTGGCCTTCGCCGCCCAGGTGGGCGCCGGGTTCACGGCGGAGCTCGGCGCCATGCGGATCTCCGAGGAGATCGACGCCCTCGAGGTCATGTCGGTCCGCCCGATCAGCTACCTGGTGGGCACGCGCGTCCTCGCCGCGCTCATCGCCATCGTCCCGCTCTACCTGATCTCCCTCTTCGCCAGCTTCTTCGCCACGAAGCTGGTCACCACCGAGTTCTTCGGGCTGTCGCCGGGCGTCTACGACTACTACTTCCGGCTCTACCTGCCGCCCATCGACATCTTCTACAGCCTCGTGAAGGCCTGCTTCTTCGCGGTGATCGTGGCCCTGATCCACTGCTACTACGGCTTCTACGCCACCGGCGGCCCGGCCGGCGTGGGCGTGGCCGTGGGTCGGGCCATCCGGTTGTCGATCGTGGCCGTGGTGGTCTTCAACCTCGTCCTGTCCCTCGTCTTCTGGGGAGGCGGCAACACCGTCAGCCTCACGGGCTACTGATGCGCCTCGCCACGGAGCGCAACCAGCGCATCGTCTCGGGGGCCATCGGGCTGGTGGTGCTGATCGCCCTCATCACCGTCGGCATCAAGGGGTCCTTCGGCGCGTTCGACGACGGGTACGAGCTCCAGGGCACCTTCGCCGCTGCCGGCCAGGGCCTGAACTCCGGGAGCAGCGTGGCCATCCGGGGCGTGAACGTCGGCGAGGTCGCCGGCATCCGCCTCGTCGACAACCGCGCCCACGTCCGCCTGCGCATCGATGACGGTGTGCGCATCCCGGAGACGGCGTCGGCCGTCATCCGGCCCAAGACGCTGTTCGGCGAGAAGTACATCGACATCGATCCGGGTGACGACGAGCGCACCGGCCCCTACCTCCCCGACGGCGGCACCATCGACGACACGCTGGGTGGGTTCGAGCTCGAGCGCGTGCTGGCCGACGCCTACCCGGTGCTCGAGGCCATCGACCCCGCCGAGCTCGCCGTGGTCCTCGACGAGCTCGCCACCACCGCAGACGGTCTCGGACCCAGCATCGACCGGCAGATCGTGAACGCCTCCGTTCTCGCCGACCTCGGCGCCGCGAACGATTCCGAGTTCCGCCAGTTCACGAGCGACCTCGCGCTGCTCGCCGAGGAGCTCGAATCCGTCGCCCCCGACGTGGTGAAGGGCGCCGGCGACCTCAACGTCGCCCTCCCGCCCCTGAACGAGCGAGGCGACCAGCTGAACGCCGCGCTGAGAGACACCAGCCGGGTCGCCGGCGATGTCGCCGACCTCCTGGAGGCGAACGAGGAGTTCACCACCAACGTCTTCACCAACGGCTCGCGCTCGCTGCAGACCGTCTTCGACCGGAGAGGTCAGGTGCAGCCGGTCCTGCTCGGGCTCACCCGCTACACCCGCACGCTCGCCGAAGCGATCCGCATCGAGGTCGGAGACGGCACGTTGATGGCGGGCGTGAAGTCGATCGTGAGCGTCAGGGCCCTGCTCGAGGGGCACGAGTCCCCACCGCCCGAGGACGGCAGCGGGTCCCCGCTCGAGCCGGTCGAGGACATCCTCGACGACCTCCTCGGCGGCGGGGGTGGGGGCGGCAGCCCGCTCGCGCCCATCGAGGACACCGTCGACGACCTCCTCGGCGGCGGGGGCACCGGCAGCTCCACCTCGGGTTCGGGCGGTGGCCTGCTCGACATCCTCACGGGGCGGTCCGACCGGTGACCCGCACCGCGATCAAGTTCGGCCTCTTCGTCGCCCTCTGCCTCACGTTCACCGTGTACCTGGCGTCCACCATCGGGAACACCACCATCGGCGGCCTCGTCGGGCGCGGCGAGCCCACCTACACGCTCACCGCCTCGTTCGCGGACGTCACCGGCCTGCTCGTGAACGACAACGTGAAGGTCGCCGGGGTCGCCGTCGGCAAGGTGACCTCCGTGGAGGTCGACGAGGGGCAGGCCCTGGTGGAGATGGCCATCGACCGCGACCACCGGCTGCCCGCGGACTCCTCCGCGGCGGTGCGCTGGCGGAACCTGATCGGTCAGCGGTACGTGTACCTCTACCCCGGCGATGCCCCGACGACGCTCGAGGACGGCGACCGGATCGAGGAGACCACGAACGTCATCGACATCGGCGAGCTGTTCAACCGGTTGGGCCCGATCGTGGCCGCCATCGACGAGGGCCAGGTGAACGAGTTCCTCGGCACCGTCACCAAGGCGCTGGAGGGCAACGCCGCCGATGTGAGCCAGGCCATCGACGACCTCGCGCTGGTCGCCAAGGGCCTCGGCGAGCGGGACGAGGCGATCGGCGGCCTCATCGAGGACCTCGAGGTCGTGTCTCGGACGATCGCCGATCGCGACGCGCAGATCGAGACCATGCTCGACAACCTGGCAGCGCTCGCCCGCACGTTCAGCGACAACACCACGCTCATCGACGAGGCCATCACGGAGCTCGGGGCCTTCAACCGCGACTTCTCCGGCATCCTCGAGGCCAACCGGGGCGAGCTGGACCGCATCCTCGCCGTGCTCGCGACGACGCTCGACACCGTCGAGGGCGAGCTGCCCAACGTCGAGATGGCGCTCGACCAGCTCGACGAGAACGGGGCTGCCGCCTTCAGGGCGGCCCGGGACGGCGAGTTCCTCAACCAGGCGATCCTGTGCCTGTCGGTCCTCCCGCCGCCGTGCCTGCACCCCATCATCCCGGGCCTGGACGCGGTCACGGGGAACTCCGCACCGAGGTCGGCGGTGTCGTACCAGCCCAACCGCCGCCGTGGGGCCGCGGCCGTGCTCTCGATCGTCGGAGGGGAGCAGTGAAGTCCTTCCGCGACATGAACCCCTACGTGGTGGGCCTGGTCTCCGTGCTGCTGCTGGGAGGCGCGACCGGCCTCGCCTTCCTGGTGGGCACCTTCAACCTCCTCGAGGAGGCGTACCCGATGCAGGGCGTGTTCTCGGACGCGTCCGGTCTGCGCGCCGGCGACCACGTGAAGCTCGCCGGCGTGAAGGTCGGCCGGGTCACCGACGTGGACGTCGACCGCGAGGCCGGCGCCGTGATCGTCGAGTGGGTCGTCGACGAGGGCATCGAGATCCGTGACGGGGCGAAGGCGGAGATCGCGCTCTCCTCGCTGCTCGGCGCGAAGGAGGTCCGCATCCTCGACGCCCTCGACGGGGACATCGCGATGGCCGATCTGCCCGAGGAGCAGCGGGAGATCCCCGTCGAGCGCACGAAGACGCCCTTCGACCTCTTCGAGCTCGCCCGCGAGGCCACGGAGAGCGTCCAGGAGCTCGAGACCGACCAGCTGAACCAGTTCTTCGTGGACCTCGCCGACATCACCGAGGGCAAGGAGGCGACCGTCGAGGACCTGCTCGAGGGGATCCAGCGGGTGGGTGCGGCAGTCAACGACCGGGAGGAGCAGTTCGACGATCTGCTTGCCGAGGCCGACCGGCTCAGCGAGACGCTGGCCGACAAGGACGACGAGCTGCTCAGCCTGCTCGACTCCTCGGAGCAGATCCTGCAGGTGATCGTCGCCCGCCGCAACGACCTGGCCCTGGTGCTGGGGGAGACGGCTGACACCGTGCAGGAGCTCGACCGCCTGATCAGCGCGAACCAGCAGCAGCTCGACTCGGCCCTGGACTCCCTCGCCCCGACACTCGACGTGGTCTCCGCCCAGCAGGACGACGTCGACCGCGCGCTGGCGTGGCTGGGGCCGGGCATCCTCCTGCAGTCCCGAGGCGGCGAGCAGGGCCCGTGGCAGGACATCTTCATCCGCAGCGTCGGACCGGACGTCCTCGCGTCCCTGCAGGACGTGTACGGCACGATCCTGGGGGTGGAACCGTGACGCGCGCCCGTGCGCTCGGCGCGCTGGCGGCTGTCGGCCTGGCGTTGCCCGGCTGCGGGGTCCTGGGCGGAGGCGACACCTACGAGGTGGTCGCGTACTTCCCCCGGGCCGTGTCGCTGTACGAGACCGGTGGGGTCCAGGTCCTGGGCTTGCCGGCCGGCGAGGTGTCCGACGTCGAGGTCATGGGAGACCGCGTCAAGGTCACGATGGCGGTCGACAGCGACGTGCCGCTGCCGGCCGACGTGCGTGCGGCGATCGTGCCGCAGTCGCTCATCGGCGAGCGCCGCGTGCAGCTGTTCCCTGCGTTCCAGCAGGGCGACGAGCTCGCTCGCGACGGTCACGAGATCTCGATGGAGGAGACCGTGATCCCCGTGGAGCCCGACGAGGCCCTCGCCTCGCTCAAGGAGTTCCTCGACGCCCTCGAGCCGGCGGGTGTGGGCCGGCTCATCGACAACGCCGCCAACGCCCTCGACGGCCAGGGTGAGGACCTCGGCTCGGCGCTCGACGAGCTGTCCGAGCTCATCGGGAACTTCGAGGAGAACGACGACACGATCATCCGCATCGCGGAGCGCTTCGACGACTTCACCTCCACGCTGCTCACCCGGGAGAGCCAGCTCGCCCAGGTGCTCGACGACTTCGCCGTCGTCGCCGACGTGCTCGCCGAGGAGCGCGACGAGGTCGAGACCCTCGTGCGCAGCCTGGCCAGCCTCTCCGAGGGCGGCCTCGACCTGGTCTCGGAGCACGCGGTCCGGTTGCGCACCGACGTGGCCATCGTCCAGCGGCTGACCGAGAGCATCGAGCAGAACCTCGACGGGGTGCAGGCGCTCGTGGAGGGCGGCGCCGGTCAGATCGGCGGCTTCCTCGACGCCTACAACCCCACGGCGCGGGCACTCAACCTGCGCAACAGCTTCTCCCCGCTCGTGCAGGAGGCTCTCCTGCCGATCTTCGACGAGGCGGGCATCCCGCTGCCGTGCCTCCCCGTCGACGTGGCCTGCGCAGGACCCGTGGCGGGCCTGGAGGCGGGGGAGCAGGTGCCGGCGACGCTCCCGCGACCCACGACCCCGGTGGACGACGTCCTCGAGCTGCTCGGTGCGCCCACGGCGGCGCCGGACCACGGCGCCGACCGCTCGCGTGGCCCGTGGACGTCGTTCCTGTCGACGTTCCTGGGGGTGCGGTCATGAGGACCACCCGCGCCGCCCGTCGGGCCGCGCTCCTCGCCCTCGCGGCCCTGGTGGCGTCCTCGTGCGCGCTCCCCGGCAACATCACGGGGTCACGGGAGGTGACCGCGGTCTTCGACGACGTGGGCGATCTCGTCGTCGGCCACTCGGTGCAGGTGGCCGACGTGCGGATCGGCTCGGTCGTCGGGATCGAGCTCACCGACGACTACGACGCACGGGTGACCTTGTCGATCAAGGACGACCTGTTCGTCCCGGTCGAGTCCCTGGCGCTGCTGCGCACCACCTCGCTGCTCGGAGAGAAGTTCATCGAGCTGCGGCCCCTCGACGAGGACGACCCCATGGCCGGGACGAACCTGCGCGACGGCGACGTGCTCAGCCGCACCGCCGAGGCCCCCGAGCTGGAGTTCGTCACCGAGCAGGCCGTGGAGATCCTCGGCGCCGTCGTCTCCACCGACGTCGCCACCATCGTCGAGACCGGTGCGATCGGGTTCGGCGACCGCGCGGTGGAGCTCACCTCCCTGGTCGAGGACCTGACCACCGTGTCCGGCACCCTCGCCGACCAGACCGACGAGATCGTGCGGATCATCGACGCGATGGGGGCAGCGTCGTCGACCTTCGCGGCGGGGTCCGACGAGATCGGCGAGCTGCTCGCCAACCTCGCCGACACGGCGCAGGTCCTCGCCCAGAACCGCGACGTCGCCCTGGGCTCCATCCGCGAGCTGACCCGACTCGCCCGTGTCCAGAACGAGAACATCCTCGGCCCGTACCTGACGCAGGTCGACGCGCAGATCGAGCAGGTCGACGCCATCCTCGCCGAGGTCGACCGGAACCAGGGACAGGTCGCGGAGCTGCTCCGCTGGGTCGCCCAGTTCGCGGTGAAGATCCCCAAGGGCGTGCCGGACGGCTTCGCCCAGGTCTACGGACTCCTCCAGGTGGTGGAGTAGGTGTCCCGCCGCGTCCTCGTCAACCTCGTCGCCTTCCTCGGCGTGTTCGTGCTCACGCTGTGGTGGGCGGTGAACAACATCATCAGCTTCGAGTTCCTGGAGCGCCCGTACCAGATCCAGGGCGAGTTCGCCGGGACCGCCGGCGTCTCGTCGGCCTCGGAGGTCGCCTACCTCGGGGTGCACTACGGCGAGGTCGAGTCGGCGGAGCTGGTGGAGGACAAGGTCGTCATCACGATGAACATCGACCGGGGCAAGCAGATCCCGGCGGGGTCGAAGGCCCGCATCTTCCGCAAGTCCGCCGTCGGCGAGCCGTACATCGACTTCCAGCCCCCGGAGGACTACGACGACGGCGGCCCCTACATCGAGGCTGGCGACGTCCTCCCGCTCGAGCAGACCTCGGTGCCCCTCGAGTTCTCCGAGCTCCTCCGCTCGGCGTCTCGGGTCCTCAGCGCCGTCGACCCGGAGCAGACCCGGACGCTGGTCCATGAGCTGGCGGTGGCGCTGAACGGTCGCGGCGAAGCCCTGCGCGACCTCACCGTCGACTCCGACGCGCTCCTGCAGACGTTCGCCGAGAAGGCCGAGCTGCTCGACAGCCTCAGCGCGAACAGCACCCGGCTCACCCGCACCGTCACCGAGCGGCGGGGCGCCCTGTCGTCGTCGCTGCGCGACCTCGCCGCCGTGGGGGAGTCCCTGCGCAACGTGGAGCCCGACACCCGGGTGCTGCTCGAGCGCGGCACGGAGCTCCTGTCCCAGACCGCGGACCTGGTGGGCGACATCAAGCAGGACCTCGACTGCGTGCTCCACGACCTCGACTCGGTGATCGACGTGGCGTCGACGGAGGAGAACCTGGGCCACCTCGTCACCACGCTCGAGCGTGGCCCGACCGCGTTCGAGTACGTGTGGCTCACGCGCGACGAGGAACCCGGTGGCGTCTGGGTCCGCACCTTCCTCCTGCTCGACACGGTGAACCCGCCGGAGCAGTACCTGCCGCCGAAGGAGCTGCCGGCCGTCCCCGAGATCCCGGAGTGCGCATCGCCCCTCACCCCCCGTGGGTCGTCGGCCGAGGCCGCATCCACACCGGTGGAGGGTCAGTCGTCGCGCGGTGCCGTGCCGATCGCGCTCGCGCAGTCGTCCGCCGGCACCGACCGGACCCCCGTCGGCCTCGCCGTGGTGCTGGTGAGCTCGATCGCACTCGGTCTCGGCGCCCGGCGCCGGGCTCGCCGGTGAGCGTCGCGCCCGAGCCGGCCGAGCGCCCCCGTCGCACGGTGCCGGCCGGCGCCTTCGTGGTCGCCGTCATGGTCGCCGCCGCCCTGGCGATCCTCGCGGTCGTCGCCCTGGCGTCGGACGACGGCGGCGGCGAGGGAGGTTCGGGGGGCGACGAGGAGGTCCGGCTGGCCGCCGGACGGTTCACCGAGCGGTTCCTGACCTACGAGGGCGACGACTTCGAGTCGTGGAAGGCGGACATCGTCGCGCTGGCCACCGGCGGGTTCGCGGAGGAGTTCGAGGAGGCCGAGCGTGGTCTGCGCGTGTTCTTCGAGGAGGGAGCCCGCGACGCGGTCGCCGAGGTGAGCGACGTCTTCGTCGGCCAGGAGGACCGCGGTGCGCTCGACGTCGTGGTGGTCTACGACCGGGAGGTCTCCGGCGGGGGCGAGGAGGGCTACAACGAGTCCGACCGGTACCTCCAGCTGTCGCTGCTGCGTGTCGACGGCGAGTGGCTCGTGGATGACGTGATCGACGTCGCGACGGCCGCGGACCTGGGTGCCGGGGCCGTCGCCCCAGCGTCGACGACGTCGAGCAGCACCTCGAGCACCACGGCCGCGCCGGGAGGCTGAGGCCGCCTCCGGGCGGATGTGGAACCGGTCGGTCCGGCCGGTAGGTTCCCGCGCCCGGCACCGCCACCCGCGGCAGTGTCTATGATCCGCCGCCGTCCCCCACCCCTGTGGAGCGTCCCATGGCTGACGAAGAAGAAGACCTGGTCGAGGAGGACCTCGACGAGGACCTCGAAGACGACGACCTCGCCGAGGACCTGGGCGACGACGACCTCGAGGAGGACCTCGAGGAGGACTTCGACGACGCAGTCGACGAGGACGCCATCGTCGAGGAGTCCGACGAGGACGAGGCGGCGGAGGACGACGCCGAAGAGGACGAGCCCCGTCGCGCCCGGCGCCGGGAGGACGAGGACGAGGACGAGGACGAAGAGGCCGACCCCGACGACGTCGAGGCCGACCTCGACGAGATCCTGAAGGACCGCATCGCCGCGGGCGACGACGAGGAGGAAGAGGACGAGGAGGACGACGGCGAGGCAGGCAAGGGCGCGCCCTCGGGCAAGATCCAGCCCCGCCGCGAGGACGAGTTCCTGTGCCAGTCGTGCTTCATCCTGAAGCCCATGGGCCAGCTCGCCGACGGCGAGACCGCGCTCTGCGTGGACTGCGTCTGAGGCCGTGTCCTACCGCACCATCATCGTCGGGACGGACGGCTCGGCCTCGGCCGAGCGGGCGCTCGAGCAGTCCGTCGACCTGGCCGCCGCCGACCACGCACGGCTCGTCGTCGTCACCGCCTACGAGCGCAGCGGTGCCCGGCGCGACGAGCGGACCCCAGAGGACCTCCGCTGGATGCTGACCGACCCGAACGAGGCCGAGCGCCATGCGCGGAGAGGTCGGGAGCTGGCGTCCGAGCGCGGCCTCACCGACGTGGTGGTGCAGGCCCTCGAGGGCGATCCGGCGCACGAGCTGCTCGAGGCGGCCGAGACCTTCGGCGCCGACCTCATCGTCGTCGGGTCCGTCGGCCTCACCGGCAGCGCCCGGTTCCTCCTCGGCAGCGTGGCCAGCACCGTCCTGCACCACGCACCGTGCGACGTGCTCGTGGTGCACACCCACGGGCGCACCTGACGACGGTCCCGAACCGGACGAACTGGCGCGTCCGAGCGGTCGCTCGCGAACATGCCTGGGTGACCGCTCACAAGAACCCCGTCGAAGACGTCGTCGAGCAAGCCCTCGACGCGTTCCTGTACGCGCCGATCGGACTGCTCTTCGACGGACCGGCCCGGTTCCCGAAGCTGGTTCGCAACGGGCGGAACCAGGTCGGCAACGCTCGCATGCTCGGACCGTTCGCCGTCCAGCAGGTCCGCGCAGAGGTGCAGCGGCGCACCGCCGACCTCGACGGCCCTGTCGTCGACCTGCTCCGCGGCCTCGGCGTGGTCCCCGGCCCGCCCCCCGGTCCCACGAGCCCCGCGCGAACGGTCGAGGTCCCCGACGTCCCCGCCCCGGAGCCCGCGGTGGACGCGGAGAAGTCCGTCCCGGCACCCGTCGAGGCGGAGACGAAGGCGAAGGCCGTGCGCAAGGCCGCGAAGAAGGCCACGAAGAAGGCCGGGAAGAAGTCGGCCCCTGCACGCACGACGGCGAAGAAGGCACCGGCGAAGAAGGCCGGAGGGAAGGCAGGTGCCACGGGGCCTGCGAGCGATGCCGAGGCCAACCGCGCAGCCGCCGAGGAGGCGGCCGCCCAGCGCACGGCCGCGGCCGACGCCGCCACGCCGTCCGCCGAGGTGCTGCCCATCGCCGACTACGACAGCCTCTCGGCCAGCCAGGTCGTCAGCCGGCTCGGCGGGCTGAGCGCCGGCCAGCTCGACGCCATCCGCGCCTACGAGTCCGCCACCCGAGGCCGCAAGACGATCTTGAACCGCGTCCAGCAGCTGTCGCAGCCGTAGCGGTGGAGGTCAGCGCCCGGACGGCCACGGAAGCGGACCTCCCGGCCCTCGACATCCTGGCCACCGCGGCCATCGAGGAGCTCTCCGCGCTCCGCGGCGGCGAGGTGTGGCGCCGCCAGCAGGCCCGCCCGGTCCCGCCCATCGATTCGCTTCGAGCGGACCTCGAGGACCCGTCCGCCCACGTGGTGGCGGGGACCATCGACGGTGCGGCCGTCGGCTACGGGGTCGTGCGCGTCGAGGAGCTGCCCGACGGGTCGCGCCTCGGCGTGATCTCGGACCTGTTCACCCTGGAGGGCGCCCGCGAGGTGTCGGTGGGGGAGCTGGTCATGGACGCGTTGATCGGTTGGGCCACCGAGCAGGGGTGCTTCGGCGTCGACTCCCTCGCCCTGCCCGGCGACCGCCACACCAAGAACTTCTTCGAGTCCTTCGGCCTCGTGGCCCGGGCGATCGTCGTGCACCGGCCCATCGGAGGCGACCGGTGAGCCCACCCGCACCCGAGCGCGCCGAGGTCGCCGTGGGCGCCGTCGTGGTGGTGGACGGCCGCCTGCTGCTCATCCGCCGTGGGCGGGGCGTCGC
This sequence comes from Acidimicrobiales bacterium, assembly GCA_036275235.1. Lineage (GTDB taxonomy): Bacteria > Actinomycetota > Acidimicrobiia > Acidimicrobiales > Salinilacustritrichaceae > Salinilacustrithrix. The sequence continues at coordinate 11,688 of DASUEE010000137.1, forward strand.
CGTGGGGCAGTGGTCCCTGCCCGGCGGGGTCGTCGAGCCCGGGGAGCTCCTCGCCGAGGCGGTGGTCCGCGAGCTCGCCGAGGAGACGGCGCTCGAGGGCGTGTGCGGACCGCTGGTCGGCGTGGTCGAGCGCTTCGTCGAGGGCCGCCACTACGTGATCCTCGACCACCGGGTCACCCTCCTGGACCCCGACGCCGAGCCCGTCGCCGGCGACGACGCCGCCGAGGTGGCCTGGGTGCCCCTCGACGAGGTCGCCGACTGGCGGCTCGTCGAGGGACTCGCCGAGTTCCTCCACGACCACGGCGTCATCCGCACCGTGGTCTGAGGCGCCTCCGGGCTACCGGCCCTTCCACTGGGGGGCGCGCTTCTCGATGAACGCCGCCAGCCCCTCGGCGGTGTCCTCGCTGGCCATGACCTCGGCGATCGCCCGGCCGGAGGCCGTGAACGCCGCCTCGTCGGTGTCGAAGGTCTGCTTGGAGACGGCCAGGCTCTTGCGCACGGCCAGCGGCGCGTTGGCCGTGATCTCCTCGGCGAGGGCCATGGCTGCGTCGACCGCGCCGCCAGGGGGTGCCAGCCGGTTGACGAAGCCGAGCTGGTGGGCCCGCTCGGCGTCGATGGGATCGCCGGTGAGGAGCATCTCGGTGGCGACGTTGCGGGGGAGCGCCGCCGGGAGCCGGAAAAGGGCCCCGGCCGCGGCGACGAGGTTGCGCTTCACCTCGGGCACGCCGAAGCGGGCCTCGGTGGAGGCCACCAGCAGGTCGCAGGCCAGGACGATCTCGCAGCCGCCGGCGTAGGCGGGGCCGTTGCAGGCGGCGATGATCGGCTTCGTGCGGGCCTTGGCGACGATGCCGCCGAAGCCGCCGGTGGGGCTGTTGAGCTGGGCGGCGCCGCCGGCGTTGATGGCCTTCAGATCGGCGCCCGCGCAGAACACGGGACCGGTGTGGGTGAGGATGCCGATCCAGACGTCGTCGTCGGCCTCCATGCGGTCGACGGCGGCCTCGAGCTCCTCGGTGACCTGGCCGTTGACGGCGTTGCGCGCCTCCGGACGGTCGATGGTGATGACGGCGACGTTGCCGCGGGTCTCGTACTCGATCATCGGGCGGACGGTAGCCTGCGCCGCGTGCCGGCCAGGGACGACGACGGGGCCTCAGACGAAGAGGGACGGCTCTGCTGCCCCTACTGCGACTCCTACGAGGTCGACCGGCTCTACCTCGCGTCGCTGCGGGTCGACTCCTGCGTGTGCGCCTCGTGCGGCGCCCGCTGGGACGAGGACACCGCCACCGGTGAGTTCCGGGGCCGGCGCAGCCAGGCCCGGACCTCGCGCACCGAATCCCGCTGAGGCCCCCACGATCGTTCTGGGGTACCGATTGCCCCGCATGCGCGGGGATCTGCACCCCAGAACGGGGTTGGGAGATCAGGCTTCGGTGGTGCCCTCGTCCGTCGCGGACTGCTCGGCCTCGAGGGCCTCGGCTGCAGGGATCTCCGGAGCGGGCGCCTCGGCCGGCGCCTGCTGCAGGTCCTCGGGTACGTCCGGGACCTCGGCGGCGGCCTCGGCCTGCACCTCGGGCTCGGCGGCTTCTGCCTTCTCGCCCTCGGCCGTCGGCTTCTCGTCCTTCGCCTTGTCGCCCTTGGGACGGTCGGCCTTGGGCTTGGTGCCGGGCTTGCGCTTGCGGCGGGCCTCGGGGCGACCGGCCTTGGGATCGGGGTCGATGCCGAAGATCTGGGCGATCTCGGGGAGGCGGGTGCCGTGGCGGGCGATGGCGCCCTTCAGCTCGTCCGACACGTTCGCAGGGAGCGAGACCGGCACCACCTGGCGGCGCACCGGCGAGTGGGCCAGGGCGTCGAGGATGTAGATCCAGCGGTCGGTGGACGTCTCGCTGCTCATGGCGGCGTTCGACGCCTCGACGAGGCGCATGGCGACGTCGGCCGGGAGCGGGGCGCCGGCCTTGGGCGGGCGCGACGACAGGTGCAGGGCCCGGACGACGCGGTCGTCGTCGAGCATCTCCACGACCTCGGCCACCCACGCCTGCTGGTCGGCGTCGAGCCGCTCGTTCAGCGCCGTGCGGAGGCGGGCGGCCAGTGCCCGGCTCTCGTCGTCCTTGGCCGCGCCGTCGGCGGCGGTGACCACCGTGCGCAGGTCGCGCAGGTCGACGACGGTCGCCTGCTCGAGGGCGGCCTCGGCGCGGTCGCGCCATTCGGCGGCGCGCACCTTCACCAGCAGCTGCTCCGCCAGGGTGACGATGGGACCCTCGTCGATCGGGCCCTGGCCCTCGGCCTTGCGCTGCTCGTTCTGCTTCTCGAGGCCCTGGCGCACCGCCTGGAGGCCGCCCCGCAGCAGCTCCTGGGCGACCGCCTTGTGCTCCTCGGGCAGCGAGTCGATGAGCTCGTTGCGGTTGGCCTTGCCGGCCTTCAGGCGCGGGGGCTTGGGCTTCGGGGGCAGCTTGGGCTTGGCGGGGGTGCGGGGACGCCCGCTGTCGCGACGCTCGCCGCCACGACCCTCGGGCCGGCGCTCGCCGCGCTCACCCCGGTCGCCGCGATCGCCCCGTGCACCACGGTCGCCCTCGCCCCGGGGGCGGTCGCTGCGGCGCCCGCCCCGCCGGTCGCCGCGATCGCCGCGGCCGCGGCCCTTCTCGGCCAGGACCTGGGTGACCAGCGGCCCCTCGTCGCGGGTGATCAGCTCGAGGGTCTCGACCTTCTTGGTCTCCTTGGCCTTCGGCGGGAGCACCTGCGTGATGCGGATGCCGTCGAGGTCCATCTCGGCCTCGACGCGCAGCTCGTCGCCCACGGCGGAGCCCTCGGGCAGGATCGTCGAGTCGACCACACCCTTCGGCTGCCGTGCGCCGGCGGCCCGCCAGGTGAAGGTGCGACCCTCGTCCTGGAGGCTGGTGAGCTCGATCTCGATCCGGGTGGCCATAGCGGTCGGCCAGGCTAACCGACCACCTCGCGACCCGACGATTGCGGTCGCGCCCGACCTGGGCCCTGACGGTCCGGTCGCGCCCGGCGCCCCGTACGCTCTCGCGCATGGACAGGGGAGGGTTCGCGCTGGAGGCGCGCGGGGGTGCCGTCGTCACCTTCGACGAGCCGCTCCAGGTGGGTCGTGCCGACCACGACACCATCGACGAGGTCGCCGAGCTGCGGCGCCGGCGGGTCGTGCTGTTCCTCTGCCGCGCCTTCGTGGCGACGGTGCTGGCGGCGGCCGCACCGTTCCTCCACCCCGACGGGGACTGGCTGGGCCTCGGGCTGGCAGCCCTGTACGTGCCTCTGGCCGCCGCGGCGCCACGGGGGCGCCGGCGAGCGCCCCGCTGGGACCTCACCGTGGCGCTCGCCGCCGATGCAGGGGTGCTGCTGGCCTTCGGCGCCGTCACCGGCCGCCAGACCGAGGTGGCCCTCGCCGGGCTGCTCTTCGTCGCGCTGCACACCTGGGCCGACGGACGTCCGGCGGGGCTGGCGATGACGGCGTTCGCAGCGACCAGCCAGGTGGTGGCGGGACAGGTCGGCGAGGTCGCGGCAGCTCCCACCACCGTCCTCACCACCGCGACCATGGCCGTCCTGCTCGCGTTCCTCGTCGACGACCAGAGCACGCAGCGGTCTCGGGCCGCGTCGGGGTTGCAGCTCGTGAGCGACAAGGCCGAGGCGATCCTGGCCGGGATCGCCGATGCCGTGGTCACCACCAGCGCCGACGGGCGGATCCGCAGCGTGAACCGCGCCGCCGAGAGCGTCCTCGGCTGCGATGCCGAGGCCGCGTCGTCGGTGCGCTGCGGCGACCTGGTGGCCCTGCGCGACGGTGCCCGCACCCTGGCCTGCGACGGACGCTGCCAGCTGCTCGAGCTGCACGGCGAGCAGACGGTCGAGGTCCTGCGCACGGGCCCGAACGGCCAGCGCCAGCCGCTGCTCGCCAGCGCCACCCCGCTGGTCGCCGGCGACGGGCGCGTCGTCGAGGTCGTGCACTCGTTCCGGGACATCACGAGCGTGAAGCAGGCGGACGAGGCCAAGACGCTGTTCCTCGCGACGGCCTCCCACGAGCTCAAGACCCCGCTCACGGTGATCCGGGGGTTCGCCCAGATGCTCCGGCACACCGGCCTCGACCCCGACCAGCACCACCAGGCCACGGCGGCGATCGAGGCGCGCGCCACGCAGCTCGCCGGCATCGTCGAGCGCCTGCTGATGACGAGCCGCATCGAGGCGGGGCACGTGGACCTCGATCCGACCCTGTGCCGCATCGACGAGGTCCTCGTCCAGCGCACCCGGGAGCTCGAGTCGGCGACGGGTCGCGAGGTGGAGCGCGGCGTGCCCGACGACCTGCCGCTGGTGTGGGCCGACCTCGACGGCCTGACCACGGTGCTCGACCACCTCCTCGAGAACGCCGTGAAGTACGCGCCCGACGGCGGTCCGGTCGTGGTCAGCGCCGAGGTCGACGGGGACGAGGTCCGGATCCGCTGCACCGACGACGGCATCGGCATGACCGAGGAGCAGCGAGCCCGCTGCTTCGACCGCTTCTGGCAGGCGGAGGGCACCGACGTGCGGCGCTTCGGGGGCACCGGCATCGGGCTCTACATCGTGCGCTCGCTGGTGGAGGCGATGGACGGCACGATCAGCGTCGAGAGCACGCCCGGTCACGGGTCGACGTTCACGATCGCGCTCCGCCGGTACCCGCCGCGCCCCGCGCCGCCCGACGCGCCTGCTGCCGAGGCCGGCAGCGACGCCACCGGCACGTCGATCGTCGGCGAGTTCATGAAGCAGGTGGGCATGCCCGTGCCGGACCGGCCGGCGGCGGAGCGCTGATGCACGACATCGTCCTCGTCGACGACGATCCCGACATCCGGATGCTCGCTCGCATGGCGTTCGAGCTCGACGGTCACGACGTCGTCGCGGCGGGCAACGGGCTGACCGGGCTCGAGCTCCTCCGTCGCACGGTCGCCGCGGGCGGCCGGCCGGTGGTCGTCCTCGACGTCCAGATGCCGGACATCGACGGCTGGGAGGTGCTGGAGAGCATCCGGGCCGACCGGTCCCTCGATCCGATCCCCGTCGTGATGTGCACCGTCCGGGCCGGGGCCGCGGACCGGGCCCGCGGCTACGGCCACGGTGCCGACGCCTACGAGGCGAAGCCCTTCGACATCGACCAGCTCCTCGGCACGGTCCGGCGGCTCGCCGAGATGGACGTCGAACGCCTCCTCGCGCGCCGCGCCGCGCTCTGGACCGAGGCCCAGGCCTGACGGCCGGCGGCCTACGACTCGAACCCCTCCGGCGGGGGGCAGGCGCACACGAGGTTGCGGTCGCCGGCCGCGCCGTCGATGCGGCTGACCGGCGGCCAGTACTTGGCCCGCCGCAGGCCGGGCACCGGGTACGCCGCCTGCTCCCGGGAGTAGGGGCGGTCCCAGTCGTCGACGAGGAGGTCCTCGGCGGTGTGGGGCGCGTGGGCGAGCGCGGAGGTGTCGTGGGGGACCGCCCCGGACTCGATCTCGGCGATCTCGTCGGCGATGGCGAGCATGGCGTCGCAGAAGCGATCGAGCTCGTCGAGGGACTCGGACTCGGTGGGCTCGATCATCAGCGTCCCCGCCACCGGGAAGCTCATCGTCGGCGCGTGGAACCCGTAGTCGACGAGCCGCTTGGCCACGTCGTCCACGGTCACGCCGGTGCGCCGCGTGATGTCGCGCAGGTCGACGATGCACTCGTGCGCCACCCGGCCGTGCTCGCCGGCGTAGAGCACCGGGTACCGCTCGGCGAGGCGCGCTGCCACGTAGTTGGCGCTGAGGATGGCGACCTGGGTCGCCCGGGTGAGGCCCTCGCCGCCCATCATCCGCACGTAGGCCCACGAGATGGGGAGGATGCCGGCCGAGCCGTAGGGCGCCGCCGAGATGGGACCGGGACCGGTCTCGGGGCCGGCGGCCGGGTCGAGGGGGTGGTTCGGGAGGTGCGGTGCCAGGTGGGCGCGCACCGCGACGGGGCCGACGCCGGGACCGCCGCCGCCGTGGGGGATGCAGAACGTCTTGTGGAGGTTCAGGTGGCTGACGTCGGCACCGAACTCGCCGGGCTTGGCGATGCCCACCAGCGCGTTGAGGTTGGCGCCGTCGAGGTACACCTGCCCGCCGTGTTGGTGGACCAGGTCGCAGATCTCCCGGATCCGGGTCTCGAACACCCCGTGCGTGGACGGGTAGGTGACCATGAGTCCGGCCAGGTCGTCCGCGTGCTCGGTGACCTTGGCCTTCAGGTCGTCGACGTCGACGTTGCCGTCGTCGTCGCAGGCCACCACCACGACCCGCATGCCGGCCATGACCGCGGACGCCGCGTTGGTGCCGTGCGCCGAGGAGGGGATCAGGCAGATCCGCCGGCCGGTGTCGCCGTTGGCGTCGTGGTAGCCGCGGATGGCGAGCAGGCCCGCCAGCTCGCCCTGCGACCCGGCGTTGGGCTGGAAGCTGACGGCGTCGTAGCCGGTGACCTCGACCAGCCAGGCCTCGAGCTGGTCGATGAGGGTGCGGTAGCCCTCGCTGCTGGAGGCCGGCACGAACGGGTGCAGGTCAGCGAAGCCCGGCCAGGAGATGGGCTCCATCTCGGCGGTGGCGTTCAGCTTCATCGTGCACGAGCCGAGCGGGATCATCGCCCGGTCGAGGGCCACGTCCTTGTCGGACAGCCGGCGCAGGTAGCGGAGCATGTCGGTCTCGGAGCGGTACGAGTGGAACGTCGGGTGGGTCAGGAAGTCGGACGTGCGCGCCAGGCCCTCGGCGAAGCCCACCCCCTCCGGTTCTGGCAGCGGCTCCGTTGCACCACCGAACGCCCGGCCGAGCCGCTCGAGGGTGCGGTGGTCGCAGGTCTCGTCGAAGGTGAGGGCGACGGTGCCGGCGTCGACGAGGCGGATGTCGACCCCTTCGGCTGCGGCGCGTTCGACGACCTCGGCGGCGTCGTCGACCGCGACGGTGAGCGTGTCGAACCACGAGTCGTTCTGGATCGCTCGTCCCGCGCCGGTGAGCACGGCGGCGAACGCGGACGTGAGGCCGTGGACCCGTTCGGCGATCGAGCGGAGCCCGCCGGGCCCGTGGTACACGGCGTACATCGAGGCGATGACCGCCAGCAGCACCTGCGCCGTGCAGATGTTGGATGTCGCCTTCTCCCGCCGGATGTGCTGCTCGCGGGTCTGGAGCGCGAGCCGAGCCGCGGGGCGGCCGGCGGCGTCGACCGACATGCCCACCAGGCGTCCCGGGAGGGTCCGCTTGTACTCCTCCCGGCAGCCGAGGAACCCGGCGTGGGGGCCTCCGAAGCCGAGGGGGACCCCGAAGCGCTGCGAGGAGCCCACGACGATGTCGGCGCCCAGCTCGCCGGGCGGCGTCAGCAGCGTGCAGGCCAGCAGGTCGGTGGCGACCACGGCGAGGGCACCGACGGCGTGCGCGGCCTCGATGGCGGGGGAGGGGTCGACCACCGCGCCGGACATCCCGGGGTACTGGACGAGCACCCCGTGGGCGTCGGCGAGGTCGGCGGAGGCGACGTCGTCGACGACCACGACCTCGATGCCGATCGCCTCGGCCCGGGCACGCAGCACGGCGACGGTCTGCGGGAAGGTGTCGGCGTCGACCACGAAGCGGGGGCGGTCGCCCTTCACGAGGCGGCTGCACATGGCCATGGCCTCGGCGGCGGCGGTGCCCTCGTCGAGCAGGGATGCGCCCGCCAGCTCGGTGCCGGTGAGCTCGGTGACCACGGTCTGGAAGTTGAGCAGCGCCTCGAGCCGGCCCTGGGAGATCTCGGGCTGGTAGGGCGTGTACGCCGTGTACCAGGCCGGGCTCTCGAGCACGTTGCGCCGGATGACCGGCGGCGTGATCGTGCCGGCGTAGCCGAGGCCGATCATCGACGTGCGCACCACGTTCCGGGCGGCGAGTGCACGGAGCTCGGCCAGGACCTCGGCCTCGGACGCCGGTGCCGGGAGCTCGAGCGGACCGCCGGTGCGGATCGATGCCGGCACGGCCTGGTCGACCAGCTCGTCGACGGTCCCGACGCCGACGACCTCGAGCATGCGGGCGAGGTCGTCGCCCCGGGGTCCGATGTGGCGGTCGGCGAAGTCGATGGACACGGTGTGCTCCCGGGGGCGCGGAGGGACGAAGGGCGGCCCCGTCTGTTCCGTGACCTGAGAGATTCGCCGCCGGCGGGCCGGCGGGTTGCTCCTTCGGTGAGCCCGTGCGGGCTGCTCTCCAGACGTGCCTCGTCCCGACGGTCCTTCGGGCCTGAGAGGTTCCGGGGCGGTTGCTCCTTCGGCGCCCTCCCCACTGGCGGTGGGGCGGGACTCTCCCGACGGGGGTCGACGGCTCCGCCATCGTAGAGCGCCGGGACCGGCGCCGGGCGCGACGGCCGTACCCTTCCCCGCGTGCTCGGGGCCGACCGGATCGAGGCCGACCAGCTCGGCCGGCTGGCGCGGCCATGGGACGCCGCCGTCGACCACACACCGGGGGCGGACGAGTTCTGCGCCGCATCCCCGTGGTCGTTCTCCGCCGCGGAGTCGTTCCCCGAGGCGGACCCGCCGGTGGTGCTCACCGACGGCATGTCCTTCGCCGGCCTGCGGGCGCGCACCACCGACGAGGGCGCCCGGCTGCTGCTGGGCCTCGACCCGGTGTGGGGCTTCGCGACGCCGGTGGTGGGCCACCCGCTCGTCGCCGCCCGCCTCCTGGCCGGCCGGCTCGCGCTCGACGACCACGACGTCGCGGTGATCGCCGGGCAGCGCGAGGACGGGATCGGGCTCCAGTGCCTCGTGCGGGTGCTGGGGGAGGGGTACCGCCTGCACCGCGGCCCGGTCGAGCAGCGGCTCCAGGCCGACCTGTCCGGGGGGATCGACGCGTGGTGGGCACGGCGCTCGTCGCGCTTCCGCCAGCGGCTCGGGCAGATCCGGCGGCGTGCCGAGGATGCCGGCGTCAGCGTCGTCGACTGCTCGGCTCTCCCGCCCGACGAGGCGATGGACCGGGTGCTGGCCGTGGAGGCGTCCTCCTGGAAGGGGGAGGAGGGGACCGGGCTGGCCAGCCCGGACCTGGCGAGCTTCTACCGGCGCATGGCCTGGCGCCTCGCCGCCGGGGAGCAGCTCCGCCTCCTGTTCGCCCGCCAGAGCGGCAGCGACGTCGGCTACGTGCTCGGCGGCGTCCGTGGTCGGACCTACCGGGGCCTGCAGCTGTCCTTCGCCGAGGACGTCCGCGCGCTCGGGGTCGGCCACCTCCTGCAGCTCCACCAGGTCGAGGCGCTCGGCGCCGGCATCGACACCTACGACCTCGGGATGGACATGCCCTACAAGCGGCGCTGGGCCGACCGCGTCGACGAGACGTTCGCCGTGCTGGTCAGCGCGTGATGCCGAGGGCGGCGAGGTCGATCGGGGCCAGCTGCCCGACCGTCTGCTCGCACCGTGCCACCGGGATCTCGACCGGGTCGATGGCGACGCTCGGCTTGCCGAGGCCCGCCGCCCGCCATGCCTGCAGCGGGACCCCGCCGGCGCGCCGGGCGATGGCGCTGCCGGGGTCGTAGAGGGGGCGGGCGCGGATCACCCCGGGGTCGGTGGAGCGCAGGACCACGCACGGGCGGTGCTTGCCGGGACCCTCGTCGTCCTCGCTGGTGAACGGCAGCCAGGCGATCACCACGCTCCCGGGAGGCCGTGCGGGGTGGGCGTGGGGCCGACGGACCCGACCACCGCCGGTCCGCGAGCGGTCCGGGGCGGCGGGCACGACGACGACCACCTCGACCACCTCCCACCGGAACCGGTCTCGCCGGATCCGCAGCACCAGCGCATCGCCGGGTCGCAGGGAGCGCTCTGGGTCGTCGAGGTCGCCCGCCACCTCCACGCCGTCGACGGGGCCGACCCCCGCCGCTCGCCAGACCACCACGCCGGGAGCGGGCACGCCGAGCACCGACGCGGTGACCACACCCTCCCGGGCGCCGGCCTCCACCGGTGACTAGTCCGCGTCGTCGCGGCGCAGGTTCGAGCCGATGCCGGTCTGCACGTCGAGCTCGGGCCCGTCGTCGTCGCCGGCGAACCACGGCTGCTCGTCCTCGACGCCCCGCCGCTCCCGTGAGAGCGCCTTGAAGTCGGGGTCGGGCGAGGCGCCCTTCTTGCGGAACAGGCCCATGCGGCCATGGTGCCAGGCAGAGGTCCACCGACGCCTCCCGGGGCCTCGGTACCGTCCGCGGGCGATGGAGCTGCCCGCCCGCGAGCGCCGGTGCCGCTGGTGCGGGCGCCGGTTCCCCGTGAACCCGGGACCGGGCCGGCCCCGGGAGTTCTGCCGGCGATCGTGCCGCCAGCGGGACTACGAGGCCCGTCAGCGGGCGTCGGAGGTCGGCCTCTCGGAGCACGAGCTGGTCCTCACCCGCCGGGCCATGGACGACCTTCGGGACCGCCTCTACGTGCTCGAGTGCGCCATGGAGGACGTGGAGCGGGACCTGTCGGGGACCTCGACGAAGGCCGAGTACGCCGACGCCGTCGCGTGGCTGCTCGACGCGGCCCGGCCGGTCATCGAGGCGCTGGGCCGGGACGACCGGTGACCACACCCGGTTCCGTCACCGTGACGGAACCCTCGGCGTCGGGGGTGCCGCCGGGGGAGCGCCGCCGCTCGACGACCCGGACCAGCAGGGCGGCGAGGCCCACGGCGACCAGCGGGTGGGCGATGGCGGCGAAGCGGGGGTTGCCGTAGGTCGCGGCGGCGCTGGCGGCCACCGCCGCGAAGGGGACCAGCGCCACCGGCCACGTCCGGCGACGGCAGCGGACGACCAGGAGGATGCCCGCGAGGCCGGCGAGCACCATCGGCCCCTCCACGGCGCGGGCGACCACCTGCGCGTCCCGGTCGCGGGTCTCGTCGGCGTCGCGGTCGGCGAGGTCGGTGGGGTCCCACAGCGACCACACGCGCGCCTGGCGGGCGGCGAGGACGAGGGGGAGCCGGTCCAGCTCCGCGCGGAGGTGGTCGATCCCGGCCTCCCGCTGGGCGGCGGCCACCTCGACCTCGGTGGGGTCGCCGTCGGGGATCGCGGCCACCACGCAGTCGTGGTCCCAGCTGCCGAGCCCGGTGCCGCCGTAGGTCGACTCGCAGTTCGAGCCCGCCAGCGCGCTCGACGGGGAGGTCGTGGAGATCGCCCACGTGCCCAGCCG
>DASUEE010000138.1:0-5202 GCA_036275235.1 Acidimicrobiales bacterium
GCCGAAGCCGCCCTGCTTCTCGGCGAACGCGTCGTGGCTCGGCACGTCCTGGGGCGAGAGCGCGAGCACCTGGGCGCCGACCTCGTGGAACGCGTCGATCTCGGACGTGTACTCGTTCAGCTGGCGGGTGCACACCGGGGTGCCGTCGCCCGGGTAGAAGACGAGCACCACCGGCTGGCCGCGGTAGTCGGAGAGGCGGTACGTGCGCCGGCCCTCCGGCGTGCCGTCGGTGCCGGGGACGGCGAAGTCCGGGGCCTCGGCGCCGATCGCCACCATCAGACGGCCGATTCCATCAGCTCGGCGGACATGTCGAAGTTGGCGTACACGGCCTGCACGTCGTCGAGGTCCTCGAGCGCCTCCACGATGCGCAGCGTCTGCTTCGCCTTGTCCGGCTCGGTGATCGGCACGGTGTTCTGCGGGAGCATCGTGACCTCGGAGGACTCGACGGCGATGCCGGCGTCCTCGAGGGCCTGGCGGATGTCGGGGAGGTCGGACGGCGGGGTGGTGACCTGCCAGATGCCGCCCTCGTCGGTGATGTCCTCGGCGCCGGCCTCGAGGGCCACGAGCATGAGGTCGTCCTCCTCCACCTCGCCGGGGACCAGGATCACGCCCTTGCGGTCGAACTGCCAGGCCACGGCGCCGGGCTCGGCCTGCGACCCGCCGTTCTTCGTGAACGCGTTCCGGACGTCGGCGGCGGCGCGGTTGCGGTTGTCGGTGAGCACCTCGACGAGCATGGCCACGCCGGCGGGGCCGTAGCCCTCGTAGGTGATCTGCTCGTAGACGACGCCGTCGAGGTCGCCGGTGCCGCGCTTGATCGCCCGCTCGATGGTGTCGAGGGGGATCGAGTTGTCCCGCGCCTTCTGGAACATGGTGCGCAGCGTCGGGTTGGCGTCGGGGTCGCCGCCGCCCTCCCGGGCCGCGACCTCCACCTGGCGGATCAGCTTGGCGAAGACCTTGGCCCGCCGCTGGTCGGTGGCTGCCTTCTTGTGCTTGATCGTCGCCCACTTGGAATGGCCGGACATCAGATCTCCTCGAGGAATCGGCGGTGGATGCGCAGGTCGTCGGAGAGCTCCGGGTGGAACGAGGCGACCAGCACCGGGCCGGAAGCGCAGAGTACGGGCCGGCCGTCGACCTCGGCGAGCACGTCGACCCCGTCGCCGGTGCGCTCGACGACCGGGGCCCGGATGAACGAGGCCGGGAACGGGGCGTCGAAGCCGACGACGTCGAGGTCGGCGTCGAAGCTGTCGACCTGGCGGCCGTAGCCGTTGCGGCGCACCGTGATGTCGATCGCGCCGAAGCTGCGCTGGTCGGGCCGGCCGTCGACGATCTCGGCCCCCAGCAGGATCATCCCGGCGCAGGTGCCGAGCGCCGGCATCCCGTCGTCGAGCCGGCGGGCGACGGGTTCGAACAGCTCGGCCCGCTCGAGGAGCATCGAGATCGTGGTGGACTCCCCGCCGGGGAGCACCAGCGCGTCGACCCCCGCGAGGTGCTCGGGCCGGCGCACCTCGACCGCGCCGACGCCGCAGGCCTCGAGGGCTCGGATGTGCTTCGCGAACGCGCCCTGGAGCGCCAGGACGCCGACGGTCGCGATGGCTACCAGCCCCGGTCCTCGAACCGGGTGCCGTCGGCGGCGGCGCCGGTGGGGTCCATGCCGATGCCGGTCATGGGCGCCCCCAGGCCGCGGGAGACCTTGGCGAGGATGTCGGCGTCGCGGAAGTGGGTGGTGGCCTCGACGATGGCCTTCGCCCGGGGAGCGGGGTCGTCGGACTTGAAGATCCCCGAGCCCACGAACACCGCGTCGGCGCCGAGCTGCATGGCGAGGGCGGCGTCGGCCGGGGTGGCGAGGCCGCCGGCGCAGAACAGCGGCACGGGGAGCTCACCCGTGCGTGCGATCTCCTGCACCAGCGGCAGCGGGGCGCGGAGCTGCTTGGCCCATTCGAACAGCTCGGGCTCGTCGGCCTGCGTGAGCTTGCGGATGTCGCCGGTGATCGAGCGCAGGTGGCGGACGGCCTGGACGACGTTGCCGGTGCCGGCCTCGCCCTTGGAGCGGATCATCGCCGCCCCCTCGCTGATGCGCCGCAGCGCCTCGCCGAGGTTGGTGGCGCCGCACACGAAGGGGACGTCGAAGGCCCACTTGTCGATGTGGTGGGTCTCGTCGGCCGGCGTCAGCACCTCGGACTCGTCGACGTAGTCGACGCCCAGCGCCTGCAGGATCTGGGCCTCCACGAAGTGGCCGATGCGGGCCTTGGCCATCACCGGGATGGTGACGGCGTCCTTGATGCCCTCGATCATCTCGGGGTCGGACATGCGCGCCACGCCGCCCTGCACCCGGATGTCGGCCGGCACGCGCTCGAGCGCCATGACCGCCACGGCGCCGGCGTCCTCGGCCACCTTGGCCTGCTCGGGGGTGACCACGTCCATGATCACGCCCCCCTTGAGCATCTCGGCCAAGCCGCGCTTGACGCGGGGGGAGCCGGTCTCGTGGGTGCTCGACATGGTCGCGAGTCTACGGGCGCCCCCCGGCCCATCCCCCAACGCGATCGTGGCTCAGAGCTCCCGCAGCAGGTCGATGCGGTCGTCGACGGGCGGGTGGGCGCCCTCGTCCTCGGCCGCCTCGGCGGGCGCGGCGAACCACAGCGCACGGAGCGGTTCGGGGCTGCGGGCCACGGTCGGCGAGCCGGCACGGACCCGCTCGAGGGCGGCGACGACGCCCGGCGGGTACCGGATGGCCCGGGCCCCCTCGAGGTCGGCGAGCACGATGCGGCGGTCGTCGCCGCCGGCGCGGGCGAGCCCCCGGAGGATGCCCCCGGCGAGCCCGCCGAACAGGGCCGTCGCCGCGGTGGGCGCCTCGACCAGGCCGTCGCGCACGTCGGTGAGCAGGTGGGCGACCAGGCCCTCGAGCTCCACGGGCTCGGCGACGTCGAGCAGGCCGGTGGTCACCGCGAGGCAGGCCGGGCCGCGACCGGCGCCCCAGACGAGCGCGTTCCGCGCCGGGTCGTCGATGACGTGGAGGACCGGCGGCGAGACCCCGACCGACATCGCGACGCTCTCGACGGCGCCGGCGAGGCGGGGGACGTCGGCGGGATCGACCGTGCGGGCCCCGACCGCCCGACCGATGCGGGCGTCGGCGCCGTGTGCACGCCAGACCGTGACCGCCACGCCCACGACGACCGCGAGGACGACCGCGAGCGGCGCAGGGAGCAGCAGCAGCGCGACGACCAGCGCGGGCACGGCGACGGCCGCGGCGTGGACGAGCCCGATGCGCACGAGGTCGCCGGTGGGGTCGTGCGCTGTGGTCCTGCGGGTCTCCACGGCCACGAGCCTACGGATCGGCCCCACGCGCCGGCGAGGTGACCGCCGACCGCGCGCAGCGGTGCCGATCGGACTAGTCCCGTCGCCTCGCCAAATGGCACGCATGGGTGATATCGCCATTCCGGCGAATCGGACAGGGTGGCACGGTCAGTCACCTGCACCGTTGGGGAGCTCCGTCCATGCGCACGTCTCGTCTCGTCCCTGCCCTCGCGGCCGGCGCCATCCTGGTGGCGACCACCGGCCCGGTCATGGCCCAGGACGCACCCGCCGTCGAGGGGCTCGGCACCACGACCGGCTCGCTCACCGTCCTCGGCCTCGAGGCCGGCGATCTGCTGTCGCTCGAGCTGCTGTCCGACGCCGGCGTCGCCAACATCGACGAGGCCGCCGGCGCCCGCTCGGCCGCTGCCCAGATCTCGGCGCTGGTGCTCGACACCGCGGTCACCGAGGCCCTGTCGGTGCCGCTCTTCGCCGTGGAGTCGACGGGCGAGCCGAAGGAGGCCTCCCAGGAGGTCGAGCTCCCCGCCAACCCGGTCCTCTCCGGCTCGGCGCTGCCCCTGTCGCTCTCCGCTCTCGTCGACGCCGAGGGCGCGCGGTCGGCGCTCGGCGCCGCCCTCGCCGACCTCGACGTGCTCGGCGGCATCCTCGGCCTGCAGGGCGTCGACCTCGACCTCGGCAGCGAGGCGCTCGTGAGCGACTCCGCCGCCAGCCGGGGCGTCACGATCCAGGACCTCGAGGTCCTCGATCTCGAATCGCTGCTCGCCGGCCTCGGCATCCCGCTCACCGACCTGCCCCTCGACACCCTGCTCGGCGTGCTCGACGGGCTCGGCCTGCTCGACCAGCTTCCCGTCGACCTCACCGACGTGAGCGTCGACGGCGTGCTCGACATCGTCGACGGCCTCCTCGACAAGGCGACCCCCCTCGTGGCGCAGGTCGACACGCTCACCGGCCAGATCGGCCAGCTGCAGACCGCTGTCAGCGGCCTCACCGGCGGCGGCGGCCAGACCTGCACGTCCGTGCTCACCCCGATCGGGGGCCTGCTCGGCGGTCTCGGTGGCACGGTCACCCAGCTCTGCACCGACGTGACCTCGACCGTCGCCAGCCTCACCAGCCAGGTCACCAGCCTCCAGGGCACGCTCACGACGGTCCGGGCCACGCTCGACCCGATCCTCGACCAGCTGCGCGACCTGCTCAGCGGCGCCGACGGCGTGCTCGGCCTCCTCGGCGGCACCTCGCTGCTGAGCGTCGACGGCCTCGACGTCGAGGTCCTGACCCAGGCCACCGACGACGTGGCCACTTCGGTCGCCGACGTCACCGCCACCCTCGGCTCCGTCCAGGTCGGCGCCCTGCCCACCCTCGGCGCCCTCGACCTCGGTGCCGGCCTGGCCCAGGTCGACGCCCTCCTCGGCCAGGTCGAGACCGCCGTCGGCGGCATCCTCGGCCAGGTCGCCCCGTCGCTGTCCGACCTGGTGTCGGTGAGCACGCTCCAGGAGGAGACCTCGGTGGTCGAGGAGGCCGGCAAGGTCCTCGCCTCCGCCGACTTCACCGGCCTCGTGGTCGAGGTCCAGCCGGTGCTCGCCGAGCTCGAGTCGCTCCTCGCCGGCCTCGGCGGCGCCGGGTCGCTCGGCGACACCCTCGACGGCCTCGGCCTGCCGGTGCCCACCTCGGGTGCCACCGAGATCCTGGCCCTCAACCAGTCGCTGGCCGGCGTCACCGGCGGCCTGCCGCTCCTCGGGGGCCTCGCCGCCCTCGACCAGCCGCTGAGCCTGCAGGTCGCCTCGATCGGCCAGCAGTCGGCGTTCGCCGCCGGCGCCGTGCCGGCCGCTCCGGGTGCGCCGGGCGCCCCGGGCGCCCCGGGCCAGACCCCCGGCAGCCCGACCCTGCCCCGCACGG